>NZ_JACRWH010000062.1:0-13520 GCF_014306155.1 Holdemanella hominis
CACATATTCAATTTTACAAATTAACAAAACCGTCTTCAACTACGGTTATTAAAGGTTGAAAGAAAGGAGATGTATGTTGTAAATGACCAGCTAGATGGGTCAATTACAATATACCAGGGGTATTATGCGAGAAACAATAGGTTTTATTGGTGCTGGAAACATGGGGAAAGCCATGATTGAAGGAATCTGTCAGAATCATGTATTTAATACAGTTTGGGTGTGTGATCATCACCAGGAAAATTTAGATGTACTACATGAAAAGTATGGAGTCGAAACGAGTTTAGATGAAAAAAAAGTAGCAAAAAATAGTGATGTATTGGTGTTGAGTGTGAAGCCGAAACATTATCCAAAGGTGATTGAAAAAATCAAGGACAGTGTCAAATCCGATGTGATTATTGTGGATATTGCGGCAGGTGTAACCATTTTAGATGTGAAGACATACTTTGGCAAAGATATAAAGGTGATTAAGGCAATGCCGAATACGCCCGCATTGGTATTATCTGCGATGAGTGCTATTTCGTTTGATGATTTGGTTACTGAAGAAGATAAAGTTTGTGTTCAGTCTATCTTTAATAGTTTTGGCAAATGTGAAGTGGTTGAAGAAACCATGATGGATGCTGTAACCAGTGTGAGTGGTTCAAGTCCTGCCTATGTATTTATGTTTATTGAAGCGATGGCAGATGCAGCTGTGGCACAAGGCTTACCTCGAACTCAGGCTTATACATTTGCGGCACAAGCCGTTTTGGGAAGTGCAAAGATGGTCTTAGAAACAGGTATGCATCCAGGTACCTTAAAAGATATGGTTTGTTCACCTGGTGGAACAACGATTGATGCGGTTTGCGAGCTGGAAAGAATGGGTTTTAGAGCGAGTGTTGAATCGGCTATGCGTGTTTGTGGTGAAAAATCAAAGAAAATGACGGAGGGAAAATAGGATATGAAAAATATTTGTATCGGATTGTTTGAAGGAGAGACTTTACCGGAAAGTTTAGCGGCTTTTAAAGATGTAAAATTGGATTTAGAATTTGGTAAGATTACAACAATTCATACATTAAATCAATTGGATTGCGAAAAAGTTGTTGTCGTTGGTTTGGGTGATGGTAAGAAGAATATCAAGGAAGCTTTCAGTAAAGTAGAGGCAGATGATTATTTGGTGTATGCCACTGAAAATACGGCGTATGCAGCTGGTTTTGGCTTAGTGTATGGTGCTTATAGCTATAAAGATACTAAGGTGTATGATTTAGAGAGTGATGATTTTAAAGATGAATTTGAAAAAGGTAAAACAGTAGCTCGTATTGTTAATCATGCGCGTGAAATGAGTGATATGCCCGCAAATTTTTTAACACCAGATCATTTGGTGGATGAAGCGAAGCTTGTGGCTGAAAAGTATGATATGGAAATTGAAGTATTAGCACAAGACGATTTAGAAGAAATTGGTGCCGGTGCTCTTTTAGCTGTCAATCAAGGTTCTGACAGACCATGTTTTATGGTGGTTATTCGTTATGATGGTGGTAAGCAAGACGAAGACTATACAGCTCTTGTTGGTAAGGGTCTTACATATGATGCGGGTGGCTACAATATCAAGTCAAATATGCATGGTATGAAGTATGATATGTGTGGGGCTGCCAATATGCTTTGTGCATTGGAGTTACTTGCTGAATTAAAGGTGGAAAAGAATGTAGTTTGTGTTTTACCAATTACTGAAAATAAAATCAATGGACATGGATTTGTCGATGGGGATGTGATCACAAGTTTAAGTGGTAAAACGATTGAAGTCACAAATACCGATGCAGAAGGAAGATTGATTTTGGCAGATGCCTTGACAATGGCACAAAAATTAGGGGCTTCACGCGTGATCGATATGGCGACTTTAACTGGGGCTTGTGTACGTGCTTTAGGTAGTACATATACTGGAATCTTTAGTAATGATGATAGTTTCTATTTGCCTTTCTTAGGGGCTTCAAAAGCTACAAAAGAACAGATTTGGCGTTTGCCTGTGGATGAATATTTCCATTCAGAATTGAAGTGTTCAAAGGTAGCGGATTTGATCAATTCAAAGACTTTGGGTGGAAATGCAAGTTTGGCTGCGGCTTTCTTAGAAGAATTTATTGAGGAAGGCACTAAGTGGATTCACTTGGACATTGCAGGAACGAGCGATAAGGATGAAGTGGCTACAGGTGTTATGATTGAGACAATTGTTCATTTTCTTGAAAATGAATGTAAATAAATGCAACAAGTTGAAATAATTTACAGAACATGGTATTATCATAGGTGTTTAGAAAAGAGGACAAATTTATGGAAGTACAATTTGTAGAAAGTAAAAACTTAAAAGAAAAACCAACTGGAGCTTTAGGCTTTGGTAAATATTACACAGACTATATGTTTGTGATGGATTGGGATGCTGGTCAAGAATGGCATGATGCCAGAGTCATACCTTATGGACCATTAGAATTTGATCCAGCAAGTATGGTATTGCACTATGCACAAGAAACATTTGAAGGTTTAAAGGCCTATCGTACTAAGGATGGTAAGGTTCAATTGTTTAGACCTGAAATGAATGCGAAGCGTTTTGCGAACTCCAATAAACGTTTGAGTATGCCTACTTTACCTGTAGATATGTTTGTGGAAGCTGTAAAAACAATTGTGAAGTATTCAGAAGACTGGATTCCAACAGGTGAGGGTGAATCTTTATATATTCGTCCATTCATGTTTGCGACAGAAGCTGCGATTGGTGTACATGCGGCAAGTCATTATAAATTTATGATTATCTGTTCTCCAGTGGGTGCTTACTATGCCGAAGGTGTAAATCCTGTTAAGATCTATGTAGAAGACGAATATGTTCGTGCTACAAAAGGTGGTACTGGATTTACAAAATGTGGTGGAAACTATGCAGGTAGTTTAGCTGCTCAAGTAAAAGCTGAAGAATTGGGTTATTCTCAAGTCTTATGGTTGGATGGAGTTCACCGTAAATACATTGAAGAAGTTGGTTCAATGAACGTTATGTTTGAAATTGATAATAAGATTGTGACAGCTCCATGCGAAGGTACAGTACTTCCTGGTGTTACTCGTGATTCTATTTTACATATCTTAAAAGACTGGGGATATGAAATCGAAGAAAGACATTTGTCTGTGGATGAATTGATGGAAGCAGGTCACAATGGTAAGCTACAAGAAGCTTGGGGAACAGGTACGGCTGCCGTAATTAGCCCAATTGGTGAATTGTACTACAAGGGTGATAAAGTTACTGTTTCTGATTTTAAAACGGGTGAATTAACACAAAAGTTATATGATACTTTGACAGGTATTCAATGGGGAACAATTGCGGATCCTTATGGATGGACTGTTGTAGTTGACTAATAAAAGGAAGGCGTACATTGTACATCTTCCTTTTTGTGTGTATAAATAAAGTAGAGATGGTCTTTCTCTACTTTATTTCATAGCTTTTAAGTGTGTATTCAGTATGCATCTTATAGATGATGCATTGAATGACATTATCCATTAATTTTTGTTCGTAATTGGCGTTTTCAAATAGGATTGTATTTCGATTGTTTTTAAAAACGTCATTTAATGAATCTTCAAATCGAGATATAAATAAGTCATAGGCTTGTTCGATGGTTGAATCTTTTATATTAGTATAAATATGAAGTAAAGATGTGATTTGTTGCATGGAATAACATCTTTTTAGGATGGTTAAAACTAAAAAGTAGGCTAAATGACTTTTTGTGTAGTGTTTTTTGACGGGTGGATGGACAATACCGGTTTTGACATAGTTGTTGATCATGGCTTTGGTGATGAACTTTTCATCATAGAAATAAGTATCTTTTAATTTCTCATTGATGTAGGTGATCACTTGGTCCATATATAGGTCAATTTCGGGTAGTTCGGTCCACTTTGGGAATGTATAATCTTTCATAATTTGATTGTAACATAAAATAAAATGTTGCACAATCTAGAAATTAATACTAGATGTATTGACTTCTCGTGATATCTATATTATTGTTTATCTAAAGAGAGGTAAAAAAAGAATGATTCATATTATTTCTGATTCATCGACAATGTATTCGATTGAATCGGCAAAGAAAAAAGGGTTGTCGATTGTTCCTTTGAATATTTCAGTGGATTCACAAACATATCGAGATTTTGAGGATATCACAAGTACACAATTATTAACGATGATTGAAGAGCACAAGATTCCTAAAACTTCACAGCCAAGTCTTGGAGAAAAGATTGATTTATATAATAAACTTTCTAAGGATGGTGATGAAGTGATTGATATTGCGATGGCTTCTGGTTTAAGTGGAACGTACCAGACGGCTATGATGGCAAAGGATTCTTGTGACAATCCAGACTTAGTACATGTCGTAGATTCGCAGACGTTGTGTGGGCCACATCGTTTGATGGTGGATACGGCTTTAGAAATGGCAAATAATGGTGCAAGTGCCAAGGACATCGTAAAGATGATCGTGCAAAGTCGTATGCAGGAAGAGTCGTATTTGGTTCCTGTTGATTTTCAATTCTTAGTTCGTGGTGGAAGAATCAAAGGGTTAGCTGCTACATTGGGTGGTGCATTAAAATTGATTCCAATTTTGAAAAAAGGCGTTGATAGCATGGGTTTAGATAAGTTTGGCGTGAGTCGTACGTATAAAAAGACTGTCAATATGGTGGTTGAAGATTTTAAAAATAATGATTTTGATTCCAATTATACATTTTATATTTCACATGCCTTTAATGAAGATTTGGCAATGATGTTTGAAAAGAAAATCAAAGAAACATTTGAAGGTGTAAAAGTTGTAATTTATCCTTTATCTCCTGCATTTATTGCGCAGGGTGGACCTGGATGCGTTGCCGTACAGGCAATTAAAATGGCTTAGGAAATTTTCCTAAGCCATATTTTTTTTCTATTTTCTTTTCTTAACTTTAGAATACTATTTGACCAAAGTAAGCCACAAAACTCATGACAATGATAAAACCAACACCATAAGGCAAGATCATGGATAATAATTTAGAATCTTGACCTTGTCCATCGACACTGCTTAATGCGATGGCGATAGATTGTGGTGACAACATTTTACCGGCTGCCACACCCAAAGAGTTTAATGAGACAATCCAATATGGATTAGCATTCAAGCTTTGGGCTGCGCTTTCTTGTACGGCACCAAATAATACGCCTGAACTTGTTCCAGAACCCGTCACAAATGTTCCTAGACATCCAATCCATGGGGCAAAGAATGGATAGAAACTTCCTGTAATCGCAATGGCAAACGATGCGATACTCGCAATCATACCTGCATATCCCATGATTTTAGCACATCCGAGTACACATAGCATGGTAATAATGGTTTGCGACATCTGTTTGATTGTGGCGATAAATACCACTTTGAAATCTCTAAATGTAGCTTTTTGAATCAAACCACCCAAAATAGCTGATAAGAAGATCCATACACCTGGTGTGTTGATCCAAGTGAATGTCATTGTGCTAGGATTGTCTCCTGTATAAATAATGGCGGTTGATGCGAATTGTGACAAGAATGTATGAATTGGAGCTACTAATTTTGAAGTTGATAATAAGAAGATAAAGATAAAAATAAATGGTGACCAGGCCGCTAATGCCTTTTTAACCGTAATTTTTTCGTTTGTTTCTAACTTCATTTCGTATTCAGGATTTGGTTTTACCTTAGAACCCAAAAGAATTGTGCATAATAATGAACAAACGCTTCCTACCACAACACATAATTCGGAACCTACAAATTTCGCAACGATCATCTGAGGAATCAAGAAGCTTAATCCAGAAACGAAAGTAAGTGCTGTGACGCCTTTTAATGCCTTAAAGCCTTTTCCTGTGACCATAACGATCAAGAATGGACACATTAACATAAATGGAGCTAATTGAAGGGTTTGTGTAAATGCAAGTTGAGCATTTTCAAGATCAACTAAATTAGCCAAAGTGACCGTTGGAATACCAATGGAACCAAATGGAGTTGGAACTCCGTTGGCAATTAGACAAACTAAACAAGAGAATAAAGGATCAAAGCCTAAAGCTACAAGCATACTTGCAGGAATGGCAATGGCAGTACCAAAGCCAGCCATACCTTCCATAAATCCACCAAAGCACCATGCGACAAGTAAGACAAGAATTCGTTTGTCGCTTGAAACGCTAGTAATCATTTGTTTAATGATTTCCATACCACGTGTGCGTAGTGACAGGTTATAAGTAAATACGGCTGCGATAATTACAACAATAATAGGCCATAGTGCCATTAAGAAGCCTTCACAAGCAGCCGTCATTGTATTTAGAAAACTTTGTTGCCAGATCGCAACGGATAATAGTACAGAAATAATTAAAGAACCAAAGGCAGCTTTATATGTGGGCCATCCAAGTACGGTTAGCGCAAATATTAGCCATAAAATGGGACAAAGCCCCAAAACAAAATATAGAAAACTCATATCATCTCTCCCTTATGCGTGTTGATTATATCAAAGTGAGATAGTTTGTCAAAACAAAAACGCTAAAAATAGGTGTGTAAGCGTATGCAAGTAACGATTGTGGGTTATATTTGTGGTCAACAAAAAAATCAAAACATTTTTGATTATTTTATGGCCTTTTTTGATCAAATGATGTATTATAGTGGTACAAAGTAGCATATTGTGTCATAGAGTGGGGGTGAAGACACATGTTCATGGGGGAATACGCGCATAACATAGATCGTAAGGGGCGATTGATTATGCCGGCTAAGTTTCGTGAGGAACTAGGTGAACATGTTGTCGTAAACCGAGGACTTGATGGATGCCTGTATGTATATACGGTAGAGCAGTGGCAGCAAGTGTATCAAAAGCTATCAACTTTGCCTTCGACAAATAAAGATGCGCGCATGTATCAGCGTATGATGTTGTCTAAAGCAGCAGAATGTGAAATGGATAGTCAGGGGCGAATTTTAATCCCATCCTCTTTAATCGCCCTGGCTGGTCTTGAAAAAGAATGTTTGATTATAGGTGTCGCCAACCATTTGGAAATTTGGTCTAAAAATCGTTGGGAAGCTTTGGAAGAAGAGCAAAGTGCATCTTTTGAAGAAGCAGCGGAACACTTATCAGAAATTATGGGGTAGTAATGAATGGAACATATTAGTGTATTATTGAATGAATCGATTGACATGCTACAAATAAAAGAAGATGGGATCTATGTAGATTGCACTCTAGGTCGAGGGGGGCATAGTAGTGAAATCTTGAAACGTTTAACTAGCGGACATTTATATGCGTTTGATTGTGATCAAAATGCGATTGATGAAAGTGCACCTCGTTTGCAGGCAATAGGGGATAATTTCACTTTGATTCATTCTCCATTTGAGAATTTAAAGAGTGAACTTACCAAGCGTGGTGTTACTTTAGTAGATGGAATATTTATGGATCTTGGTGTATCGAGTCCACAATTTGATGATGGCCAAAGGGGGTTTAGCTATCGTTCGAATGCGCGATTAGATATGCGTATGGATCAGTCACAAGAATTAGATGCCTATGCAGTAGTAAATACGTATGACAAAGAGGATTTGATTCGTATTTTAAAACGTTATGGTGAAGAGCCATTTGCGGTAAAGATTGCCAATAAAATCTGTAGTGTTCGAGAAAAAGCACCAATTGAAACTACATTTGAATTGGTGGATGTGATTAAATCAGCCCTTCCAGCTGCGGTATTAAGAAAGAAGGGACATCCGGCAAAGCAGACGTTTCAGGCAATTCGTATTGAAGTAAATCATGAATTAGAGCAGTTAGAAACCGTATTACAGGATGGCTTAACGCTATTGAAGCCACATGGAATTATGGCGGTAATTACATTTCATTCTCTAGAGGATCGAATTGTGAAAGAGATTTTTAAAGAGGTGGCCGTTGCCAAAAAGGTAAATAAGCGGTTGCCACAAGTGGGGACAGAAAATTTAGAATATCAGCTGGTGAATCGAAAACCGGTTTTAGCAAGTAGTGAAGAATTAGAGAACAATAATCGTGCACACAGTGCCAAACTAAGAGGGATAGAGAAGAAAGGATGATTCATATGCAAAGAAGTTTTAGATTAACAAGAGTACTTGTCTTAACTTTATTTGTGTTGTCTGCGGTCTTCTACTTCGTATCAAAAACATATGTCAACTCAATGAATATTTCGCTTTCTGTAGAAGAGTCGCAATTGAGTGATGAAATTGCACAGAAAGAACAAACTGTTGAAGAGCTCCAGAATGAAGTCAATACATTACAGGAAAAGGGCAGACTGTTAGGAATGCTTGACAATCAGGTCTCTGATCATGAAAATAATATATATGTAATGAATGACTAGATGGAGTGGTGATGTATAATGTCAGTTCGCAAAAGTAATAGAGAACTGTTAAAAATGATTAGTCGAATGACATTAATTGGAACATTAGTAGTAGCTAATGTTCTTTTCACTATGGTGAGCCATAAGCATATATGGTCCCAAAAAAGTGCGTTGGATCCAAGAATTGCGTCAAGTATTGTGGAAAAAGCAGTTACAGCTAAACGTGGAACAATCTATGATCGAAATCATACGGTGATTGCCCAACAAACACAGGCATATACAATCGTTGCCTATTTGGATAAGGGTGTTGTGGATGTCAATGGAAATCCTAATTATGTTAAGGATATTTCATCTACAGCCAAAAAACTAAAGAGTGTTTTAGGAGATGAGGTCAATGAGAAGGCGTTAGTCAAAATCATGAAGTCGGCTAAAATGGCTGGTAAGTCGCAGACGGAACTTGGTTCGGGAACGAAGCGTATTAAAAAGTCGTTGATGAAAGAAATCAAAAAATTAAAGATTCCTGGTATTGGTTTTATCGATGCGGTATCTCGTTATTATCCGGCTACGCCATATTCTTCAAATTTAATTGGGTTTGCGGCGTATGATGAAGATAAACAATCGATTGAGGGTAAGCTTGGTTTAGAGCTTTCTTTAAATGCGTTATTAAAGGGTAAAAACGGAAAAGAACAATATCAACAGACAGTGGATGGATCGAAGCTTCCGGGTACGACAAAAGTGATTGAACAAGCGAAGAATGGTAAGGATGTCGTTTTGACTTTAGATTCGGAATTGCAGTCAACTGTAGAAACGCAATTGCGCTCGACCATGGAAAATCAGAATGCCAGATCGGCATGGTGCATTGTGATGGAAGTGGATACGGGTAAAGTCTTGGCTTGGGCAAGTTATCCTACGTTTGATCAAAATGAACATAAGGAAATTCCAAGCTATCAAGATGCGATTAGTACTAGTACGTATGAGCCTGGATCTGTTATGAAACCATTTACGTATGCGACAGCCATCGATACCAATGTGTATCCATATAATAAAACGTATGTGTCATATCAATTCTGGTATGATTATGATGTAAATACTGGTAAAATCACGCGTTTGCCTATTGGAACCCATTCACCATATCCATATATTGCGGATGCCTTGGATGAAAACTTTGGTACGATTTCGTTTGATCAAGGTTTAGCGTATTCGAGTAACGTAGCCATTTGTGAGTTATTGGCAAACTATATTAATTATTCGCAATACAGTAAGTATTTGGATGCGTTTGGATTCTTTCAAAAAGTGGATACGCCCTATGTGGATCAGTCTTTGGGTGTTAAAAATATTGGTCTTCCTACAGATTACTTGTCGACTGGATTTGGTCAGGCAAGTTCAATTACGGTGTTGCAGTTGTGCCAAGCCTATACAGCTATTTTTAATGATGGTACGATGGTACGTCCGTATGTGATCGATTCGATTGTGGATAGTGATACGGGTAAAGTGGAGAAGAAGTATAAGAAAAAAGCTGTGGGTACACCGATTTCTAGTACAACGGCTAAAGAAGTGCAGGAATTGATGTCGCATGTTACGGATGATGGGGCGAGTGGCGCGCGCTTTAAAGTGGATGGTGTGGATCTTTTGATGAAAACAGGTACGGGTCAAATCTATAATACGGATTTGGGTAAGTATGATTCGGATTATCATACTTCAAGTATTATGGCGGCAGCGCCAGCCAATGATCCAAAGATTATGGTGTATTATGGCTTGGTTTCGCCAAACATTACATCGTATTCGGCAGAACCTTTTAAAAAGATTGTGCGGGATACGTTGCAGACATGTGGTATTTCAACAACACCAACAAATGATACACAAGAGTCGTATGAGGCTTGGGAAAGTTATGAAATGCCTAGTTTAGTGAATCATACAATTGATTATGCGCATGAGAAGATGAAAGATAAAAAGGTACATTTAGAAGTGATTGGGGATGGTTCAAGTGTGATTGAACAATATCCTGATGCATCGGTAACTATCAATTCGAATGATCGTGTCTTTGTGTTGACAAATGGAAATAAGATTACAATGCCAAATATGTCGGGTTGGACAAGGAAGGACTTAACGGTTTTCTGGCAGCTTACGGGCATTAGTATTAAGACGAGTGGCTATGGTAAGGTAACAAGTCAAAATGTAGAAGAGGGGACAACGATTTCTACGGACACAAAAATTGAGGTAAATTTAGAGTAAAAGAGCGAAAGCTCTTTTTCGTATTATGAAACCAGGAAGAAAAGTATTCTGGTTAATATAGAATTGTATAATGTAGATGAACAGATCAAGAATCATTTCTATTGAAAGAGAATCAACTGTTTGTTTAGTTATTCATGGTATTCAAGTCAGGATATAATATTCCTGGCTTTTTCTTTTTGCAGGCATGTAATGAGAACAAAGTCTTAGAGAAGAAATGACGTAGCTCTTTTTAGACCTTTGAGTCAGTGAAAAAAAACGTCATTCTTCCTATTTCTGTTTATGAATAAGCTTATATCTAAACAAAGTATAAATTTCTAATTATCTTTTTATATTTTCTTAAATGCTCGTAAAGCCTTATTCTATGTGCTTTCGAGTATTTTTACTGTAGGAAGATACTTCACGTTTCTTTGCATATTTCCTCATGTCTTAGCTGTCAGAAGTGGTAAATAAGTAGTAAATTCATTTGTACTACTAAGCAACAAGACGCTCCTGTTGCTTCTCTTTATTCAAGCGTTTCATTTCTGCCATTGCAGAATCGAATGTTGCATGTGCGTAATAGTTCAGCGTCATGGCTATATTAGCATGTCCCATAATGTACTGTAATGCCTTTGGATTCATTCCTGCATTTGCATAGTTGGTACAGAATGTATGTCGCAAACTATGTGGAGTGATGTGTGGCAATTTATCCTCGTTATACTTATTGTATTTCTTAACAAGACCTTTCATCATGCCGTTGTAATCACTTGCCACTTTTGGATAGTTCTTTCTATTAAGAAAGAGGAAATCACTATATCCATCAATCTCAACACGCTTATCATTCTTTCGATTCGCTAACACTCGCTTAAATGCTTGATAGGCTTCTTCAACCATAGGAACTTGACGTTCGCCACTTTTGGTCTTTGGTGTTTCAATGTAGTACCCAATTTCAGTATCTCTCAATAGCTGATGGTCTATATTGACAAGACGATTCTCAAAATCTAAATCTGGAAGTGTCAAACCACCAAACTCTGAAATACGAAGACCTGTTTTTAAGAGTATCAGAATTTCATCATAATTTTTGCTGTAGGTTTTATCAGCTTTTGCAAAGGCTAACAGTTTTTCTTCCTGTTCTTCTGTTAGTACGGTCTTAGGGACAGTATCATCATCAAGAACTGCTTTCAGTTGAAAGTCAAATGGATTCTTCCGAACACAATCATCTTGTATAGCAATATAGAATGAAGCCTTTAAAGAACGTTTGTAGTTATTGATGGTTTGATAAGCATAACCATTTTCACTCATTCTAATAGCCCATTCTTTAGCGTCTGATGGCTTAATACTGTCAATACTTCTTACACCTAACTTGTCTTTCTTCAAAATATCCATAAGATATTTGCGTCCAGTTTCAGTGTTTTTTCTAACCTTTGGTCTTTGAGCGTTCTGTTTTGCGTAAAGCTGGCAGAGTGTCATTTTCTTTCCTACAACATCAATACCATCATGAATGTCTTTCTGTAACTCTGCGATTTTCTCTCTAAGTGAGATACAATCACGCTTTCCTGCTGGTACTCGGTCTGTAGCCACAAGTTTCCACGAGTAAACAAATTGCGGTTCTCCAAATGAATCTATATATTTGTATAAGTATCTTCCGTCTTTTCGTTGGCTCTCTCCAGTCTTTAAGATTCGACCTTTATTGTCACGTCTTTTTTCTGACATGGCATTTGCTCCTTTCCTTTATGGAAAGAGCCTTGATACGACTTAATACTATTTTATCATATACAAGACCCTTTGGCGACGCTAGATTGCGTCCAATGTATCTATAATTTTTTCAAATTGTTTTCGTTTAATCTGAATACGATTGCCATTCATAATCAGCCAATTTGCATTTTTATTTTCCTCTGCCAAGCGTCGTAGCTTGTTTTCGCCAATACGAAAATATTTTGACGCTTCTTCAATGGTTAGGGTATAACGTTCCCAAATAGGAATGTCAGTCTGCTTCATAAAATCCTCCTTTCCAAATCACTTATTTGGATTTCATAAAAGTTGTTTTACCAGCAATCGAACAGCTTTAGCAAAGCTCACGGGAGTTCCACCCCTGCATGGTTCTCATGTAGCCATACTCATTGCCTGCGACGGTTTTATCACGCTCGGACTATTGACTGTATGGGAGTATCATTATCACGATAAGAATGTCGTTGCAGGCAATCCTGCTAAAGATTGCTTCTCGGATCACTAACATGAATCGCTCGCTATCTTTATAAGATAGGTCATGGCGGTTAGTTCCGTTGGCTCTTTTCTTATCGAAACGTATTCGATTACTTTTATTCAGTTTTCAAAGAACAATGGCTCGTTAGCCTATCAAAACACATTGAAAGCTCAATATGCTTTGGTGGAATAACAAACCTCCCTGTTCGGGAAGCGTGGAATGGTTTAGCACGCTTCCACGAAAGGAGAGAGGATATTACTTAATTTCAAATGACAAAATCTTTGTAATCAGTCTGGTTTCCATTCTTCCACGTAAGACTTCATCAACGACCATACTTTGATTGCCATATTCATCTTTCATAAGTCGTAGGGAACACTTCGTTATGTACCCTCTGTAATGATGTAGAATCTGGTTAATCGCTTCGGTATCGCCATCTGTTGCCTTTACAATGAGAGGAAAGGGAATCATAGGATATTGTGTTTTCATTCTTCAAATTCCTCCATAAACTTTTTAATTAAGGCTAGTCCACTGGTTCTATGCCGATAGACAGTAGAACGGTTCAATTTCAACAGGTCTGCAATTTCTGAATCGCTCATGTCCATAAAGTAAAACAGCAGTAGAATTTCACGTTTCTTGTCTGGCAACTCACGTAATGCTTCACTCAACAAATTGATGTTAGCATATAAATAGGACTAGTCAAAAAGAGAAAATTTACACCAGTGGTACAATAGAAAGAGGATGATTCAAAGACAAAGGAAGGTAAAAGAAAATGGCAAATAAAAAGAAACAGTTTGATCAAGAATTTAAACAAAATGC
>NZ_JACRWH010000063.1:0-12342 GCF_014306155.1 Holdemanella hominis
ACTTTTCATAGTGACCTCCTATTGTGTTATGGCATCAACACCATAAGTGTTTTTAATCAATTCAATTATGAGTCGTAATCCACGTATTGACAATAGGAGGTCACTTCATATTATCTCATCACTTTCTATCATCATCTTAATTTTACTATCATCCATTCCTTTGTGGCAATTCAAAAAGTAATAAATCATCTTTTCCTGTTCATTCATGTCTTCAAGCGGTTTATGTAAATCTACTTTTGGCATTTCTATTGTCATTAACTTCATACGATCTTCTTTTTCTTCTTTCACTAAAGGAATGCCACTGTATTTCCTCATTGTGTATAAACTACAAATGTCATCATCGTCAGCAATTATCAAATTAAAGAATACCATGACAATAGTTTCCTTTAATTGACTGTAACTTTTTCCTTCCATGTCTTGTGAACCATGAAGTCTAGCCAAATAATAATTAAATCGATTGAGTAAATTATCTTTGGTTTGTCTTAACTGCATTTCTAAATCTACAGATGTTTGATCATCAAATTCAACTAATAAATCCAAACGAGGACTTTTCATTTTAGTATAGTCTTTTACCATTTCTGAATTCTTTACAACGACATGTTCAACCTTCCTTTCTAAAAATACCGTGAGTAATGATTTTAATGCATCATTGGCCTCCTTACAATCTTCGCCAAACACATACTTAAAGGCGAAATCATTTAATAAATTTGCACTTCTCATGAGCACCACTTTCTAGTAGGCATTTAACTGTTTATCTAGAACTATAAATATCGCAATGTAACTAGACAACAATTCGTTAGATAAGTCTTTGATTACAGTTAGTATCGATATTAAAAAGAACCATCATCACTTTTGTGTCCTAGATCAAGAAACAATTACACCTTCGTTTTATGACTATCTAATCAACTAGGTGTGTCAGATTGCCTACATACTCTTATACGTAAAAAAATGGAGTTTTTTTGAAAAAAAGAAAAATTTCTCAAAACATTTGTGAAAATAATGATATTATATACGCGACAGGAGGATACTAGAAAAATGAAAATTGTCGATGAATATTTTGGATGTGACGTATTCAGTACATCTGCTATGCAAAGATACTTGCCTCATGCCGTCTACAAACAAATGATGGATGTGATGGAAAAAGGAAAGGAGCTTCCTAAAGAGATCGCAGATGTAGTCGCAAACGCCATGAAAGACTGGGCTATGGATAAGGGTGCAACTCACTATACGCACTGGTTCCAACCCATGACAGGTATTACGGCTGAAAAGCATGATGCGTTTATCAATCCAACAGGGCCAACATCTGTTATTTCAGATTTTAGAGGAAAAGAATTAATCAAAGGTGAACCCGATGCCTCAAGTTTTCCAAGCGGAGGATTGCGTGCCACTT
Source organism: Holdemanella hominis (assembly GCF_014306155.1). Classification (NCBI taxonomy): domain Bacteria; kingdom Bacillati; phylum Bacillota; class Erysipelotrichia; order Erysipelotrichales; family Erysipelotrichaceae; genus Holdemanella; species Holdemanella hominis. Next base: position 1,391 of record NZ_JACRWH010000063.1, read on the forward strand.
TTGAAGCCAGAGGATATACCGCATGGGATCCAACTTCTCTAGCTTTTGTCAAAGAAAAAACTTTATATATTCCAACCTTATTCTGCTCTTATGATGGTAGTGCTTTGGATAAGAAAACACCATTATTGAGAAGTAATGATGCCTTAAACAAAGCAGCTGTTCGTTTATTAAACATTATGGGTTACAACATTCATAAAATCAAAACAACAGTAGGTCCAGAACAAGAATATTTCTTGATTGATGAAGACATGTTCAAAGAACGTCTAGACTTATTAGTAACAGGAAGAACATTATTTGGTGCGGCTCCCGTAAAAGGTCAAGAATTAGATGATCACTACTTTGGTAGTTTATCTGAACGAGTAAAAGCTTATATGGAAGAAGTCGATGAAGAACTTTGGAAATTAGGTGTTTATGCCAAGACCGAACACAAAGAAGTAGCTCCATGTCAGTTTGAATTGGCGCCTGTATTTACATCAACAAATATTGCGAATGACCAAAACCAATTGACTATGGAAGTTCTACAAAAAGTAGCTTCTCATCATGGATTGGTATGTTTACTACATGAAAAACCATTTGATGGTGTCAATGGTAGTGGTAAACACAACAACTGGTCTTTCTGTACAGAAGAAGGAGAAAACATTTTAGAACCAGGTGATTCGCCAAAAGACAATATTCGTTTCTTAACCGTTCTAGCTGCCATCATCAAAGGTGTAGACGAATACCAGGATTTATTAAGAATCTCTGTTGCCAGTGCCGGAAACGACCACCGTTTAGGTGCAGATGAAGCTCCACCCGCTATTATCTCTATCTATTTAGGTGAAGAACTAACTGCCATTCTTGAAGCCATTGAAGCTGGAAATGAATATGTAGATACAATCGATCGTAAATTGGAACTTGGTGTTTCTACCCTTCCTCCAATCGCAAAAGATTCTACAGACCGTAACCGTACTTCTCCATTCGCATTTACAGGTAATAAATTCGAATTCAGAATGCTTGGATCCAACTTAAACATTTCTTGTCCAAACACTATTTTAAATACAATCGTAGCCGAAGAATTAACACAGTTTGCGGATGAATTGGAATGTGTTAAACAAAAAGATATGACAAAATCCTTAATTGCGTTGATTCAAAAGACATTAAAGAATCATAAGCGTATCATTTTCTCTGGAAATGGATATTCCGATGTATGGAAAAAGGAAGCACAAAAACGTGGCTTATTAGAACTTAAAACAACAGCGGATGCACTTCCTCACTATACAGATCCAAAGAATCTACAATTATTTGAAAAACACAATGTATATTCTGCAAGTGAATTGCATGCTCGTGAAAGTATCCTACTCACAAACTACTACCAAGTAGTTCAAATTGAAGCTAAAACAATGGCTTATATGTTACGAAAACAAATCTTACCTGCTATCTTTAGTTATGAAGCTAAATTGGCTCAAATCATTCAAACAAAAAAATCAAGTGGCATTGAGGCACCATTAGAAGTTAAAATCTTAAAAAACATCAATACACCTCTAGAATTAGTATCCAATCACTTAGATACATTAGAAGCATTGATCAACAAAGAAACCACAACAGAAAAACAAGCTGCTCGTTTTGCGGCCGATGAATTACTTCCGTTAATGGAAACGATTCGTCAATTGACGGATGTGATTGAAACCAATGTTTCTAAAGAAGACTGGCCTTTACCAGACTATAACGACATTTTATTTAAATCTATGTTGTAGGGAATCCAAGGATTCCCTCTTTTTTACATTAATTTTCTGAAACTACTTGCATATTTCTCTTTCAAGGTTCATAATCACTTAAAAAGGAGTTTTAATTATGAGCAAATTAGTCGTACACGCAAAAATAATGATTGATGGAGTGAGTGATACACCAAAGAAAGATCAATTGATTTCAATTGAAGACGGAAAAATTGTTTCCATTGAAGAATATCATGAAACAAATGAAGAAGTCATTCATGCCAATGTCGTTACCCCTGGTTTTTTTAACTGCCACGTTCACATTATGGAACCGGTTGGCTTTAGGACCGATAAAAAGTTTAGTTTGATGGAGAAAGCATTCTATACGCAAAAACACTGTGAAGACTACCTTCATTCAGGAGTTACTTTTATCCGTGTTTTAGGTACTGCCAACGATTATGATATGCAGATTCGTGACTGTATTGATTCTGGACTCATTCAAGGACCACATATGTTGTGTGCTGGAAGATGCATTTGTATGACAGGCGGTCATGGTTGGCAAGATGGAATTGAAGCCGATGGCAAGGATGAATGTCGAAAAGCAGCTCGTACCCTTCTTAAAGAAGGTGTCGATATAATTAAAATCATGGCTACAGGTGGAGTTATGACCAAAGGAGTTGAGCCAGGAAGTGCTCAATTAACACAAGAAGAAATGGCTGTCATTATTGAAGAAGCACATAAAGCTGGAAGAAAAACAGCTACCCATGCCCAAGGAACACAAGGTATAAAAAATGCTCTATATGCTGGTATTGATTCAATAGAACACGGAATCTTCTTAGATCAAGAATGCTTGGATTTTATGAAAGAACACGGTACTTATTTAGTTCCTACTTTAGTTGCTCCTCAATGCATTGTAGAAAATGGTATTGAAGCAGGTGTTGCTGACTATATGGTTAAAAAGGCAATCTATGTTAAGGATGCACACGTAGAAAGTTTTAAAAAAGCCTATGCCCAAGGATTAAAGATTGCCCTAGGTACAGATGGTGGTACACCATTCAACTACCATAACAACACCGCTTATGAAATGGAATTAATGGAGAAATACGGTGTAGATCGTATGGACATTTTAAAGATCGCGACACACAATTCAGCTGATTGTTTAGGTGTTTTAGATGATTATGGAACTTTAGAAGTGGGTAAACATGCCGATCTCGTTTGTCTTGAAGAAAATCCATTGGATGCTATTTCAAATGTTCGTAAAATTGATAAGGTCATTAAAGATGGAGTGATTGTAAAGTGACAAAGCTATATATTCATGCCCAAACTTTAATTGATGGTATTAGTGATACACCTAAGCTTGATCAATTAATTACTATTGAAGATGATAAAATCGTTCAAATTGAAGATTATCACGAAATAAACGAAGATATCATTCATGAAAGTGTTGTTACACCCGGTTTCTTCAATTGTCACGTACACATTTTGTATCCGGTTGGATTTGACTCAAAAAAAGAATTTTCTTTAATGGAAAAAGCTTTCTATGCCCAAAAACACTGTAAAGAATATTTAGAATCTGGTGTTACCTTTATTCGTGCAGTAGGTACAGAAGAAAACTATGACCTACAAATTAAAGAGGCCATTGACAACCATGTGATTGAAGGACCTCATATGTATTGTGCTGGTAAAGTTATTTGTATGACAGGCGGTCATGGATGGCAAGAAGGCATTGAAGCCGATGGTAAAGATGCATGTTTAAAAGCCGTTCGTACACAGCTTAGAAGCGGTGTGGATCTGATTAAGATGATGGCTACAGGAGGCGTTATGACCAAGGGTGTTGAGCCTGGTAATGCCCAGTTTACTGTGGATGAAATGAAGGTCATGATTGAAGAGGCACATAAGGCCGGAAGAAAAACAGCTACCCATGCCCAAGGATTACAAGGTATTAAAAACGCTTTATATGCAGGCATTGATTCCATTGAACATGGTTGTTTTTTAGATGATGAATGTTTAGAACTGATGAAAGAACATAATACATTCTTAGTCCCTACCCTTTGTGCTCCCCAATGCATTATCGATAAAGGTGTAGAAAATGGTGTAGCCCAATATATGGTGGATAAGACGTTAAAAGTCAAGGATGCCCATGTTGAAAGTGTTAAGAAAGCTTATGAAAAAGGTATTCAGATTGCCTTAGGCGCAGATGCAGGAACGCCATTTAATTACCATTCAAATACAGCTTATGAAATGGAGCTTTTGGCTCGACTTGATATTTCAAACATGGATATCTTAAAGATGGCCACGATCAATTCCGCAAGATGTGTTGGAGTTGAAAAGGACTATGGTTCGATTGAAGTTGGTAAACAGGCTGATTTAGTTTGTTTAAATGAAAATCCATTAGAGAACATTTCAAACGTAAGAAAAATTAATAGAGTCATTCAATCCGGTAAGATTGTGGTAGACAACAATTAAAACTATAGGAAAAAGGTAGAAATCTTAAAACTTGATTTCTACCTTTTCATTTTGACGGATAACGCTGCAGTGCCATGCCTGTTAAATATGGCATCGGCATTTTATATATAGCTTTTTTGAATAATTCTTTTGTTTTCGGATCAAATTGTTCTAATTTTGGAAAAATTGTAATCAAATGTTCAGTCATACGACATAATTCAATACATTCAAGAATGCGTTCCATTTTTAGAAAATCAAATACATCTTCACTCTTTTTAAAATGATCAAATAATTCATGAACATCTGGATCCGCATCATCATACCCATTATAGAAAATAGACAGATAGCTTTCTGGTTTTAAAAACACAGGAGCCATCAATTCATAGTCTAGACGCGTATTTGCGATCACATCCATATATGGAATTGAATCATAATACAATATAGCTTCTCCATAAGTATCATCTGGAATCAAATAATCAAATATATAGTATGTCCAGAAATTAAATAATGGATTGGTTTCCAAACTTCTAAGATCCAAGCCATACTTTTGTGCTTGCCTTTGAACAACCATGAGATCAATAGCTCCACAACTGCGAATAAATCCAATTAAACAAAGTAAAGGTTCTTCTTGTTTTTCTTTTTGATCAAAATCCACAATTTTTAAAGCCTCAATAACACTTTCCTTCAGCTCGTCTGGAATTTCATTTTTAAATAATAAATATTTTCGATAAAGCGCCACCTTTTCAAATGGCATACTACATACACTTCTTTATAATTGTTTTCACGATTCGTTTTAAAAGTTTTAGTTATTTTACTGTACAAACATCTACAATATTTTCTGGTGTATATTGTTGAATAATTAGCTCAACCATTTGTTTACGAGTAATTTTTTCACAACTCACATCATCCGGAAAACATATCCGAAAAAATTGACTGTACACAACTTCTTTTCGATAATGATTGATTTCTTGTATTAATGAGCTCATAACTCTCCTTTTAATTCATATTTTTTGGCAACAACGAGTAAATCTTTTGTCCGTAACTATAATCTTCAAATGCCTTTGAAACAAGTTTTTGGCTAAGCTGCATATCGGCCGTTGAAATAAAACCATCATAGATGATCATCCCATTAAATGGCATAATAGCAGTTTGAATCAACATAGGTGTTTTTTCGGCCGGAATAAATTTATCTAAGTTTTCATTTAAACCCTTGACCATATAGTTGATGCCTTCATCATTTAATACTGTATAGTTCTTTTCATAGACAGCCAACAAAAAGTTTTTGCGCATGCCATATTTAAAATCTTTTATAATATTCAAATTACGATATGTTAGATTTAAAGGATTCTTTTGAACATAGCCATCAATAAAACGATCTTTTTCTTTCCAGAACACCTCGATTAGATTGACCAATTCATCGGGTTCAATATAATTATTGGGATCAATTTTCTTATTTGGGATAATTTGTTCCAAAGCATTCACATAATCTAAGACGCTAAAATATAACTTATAGAATAGGCGTGTATCTTTTTGATCTAAATAAGCATACGTTTGTTTCTCATTTAGAGTACGAAACTTATCATTAAAAGATACGTGCTCATGTGCTTCTTTATAGCCTTTCATACTAAGTCCATAATAATTTGGTAATGAAATTTGTACAACAGCTTTGCGATAGCGCTTTGTCAAAGAATCTGAGAATCCATTAAAGAATGGAATTAAATCGATCTTTTCTTCATTCACAGTACCACGAAGCAAATTGTTGAACAATTCATCCTTAAACTTTGTGATGTCCTGCACTTCTTTTTTAACAGCTGTAAAAAATTTTTTAATATCTGGATTTGTCGCATCAAAACCATGATAAAAGATAGAAATGTAGCTGTCTCGATCTAAGAATTTTGGTTCGAATCTTTCACGTTCGATACGACAATTGCGAATGTTAAACAATAGATCTTTATAATCCCAATATACATATTCATTAGCTAAACTATGATCAATTAATTCATAGTCTTCTTTTAAATACGCCCAGAAATTGAAGAGTTTTCCCTCAATAATGGCTTTATAATCGTATGCACAAGCACTACATACGGCTTGAATCAAAGATGGTTCAATGATGCCAAAGGCACGTATAATTCCAAGAATGACTAAGCTTGGTTCATCTTTTTCTGCCTTCTGATCTAAATCAATATCTTTAACAGCTAATTTGACATTCTTTTTGAATTCTTCAGGTAATTCTTTATCAAAATATAAAAACTTAGAGCTTAATGCATGTTTTTCAAAACGATATCGATCGTCTTCTAAGTCTTGGTTGCGTAATAATCTTCTTAATACCTTTAATTCCCATGTTGTGCAAATAGAAACTAAATACTCAGGGGTATAGGTTTCAATCATGCGTTCAAACATTTCTTTTCTTGTCATGGAATCATAGTCCCAATAATCATTTTGACATGTTCTTTTATAACAATCAAAAACCTTTTCTTTACTATAACGATTTGCATGTTCCAATAAGCGCACCAAAAAAACTCCTCCTTTATATATCTTCAAAGGGATTCATCGTACCCTTTTTTCAATCCAATGAGAAGCCAAAACAAATGCTTTGGCAATATTTTTATTTCTCCTTGAGATTGTTATAATTATTATAGTACGATATCGAAAAAAATTGAACCTATGTGTTAGAATTATACCTAAGAGGAAGAAGTATGCGATTCATAGAAATTTTTAAACGATTATTTCATTGTAAAAAACCAATTGAGATCAAACCAAAGAAAAATGTAAATGCTCCAACGAAGATGAAACAAAAGAAGGATTTAAATCCACCAAAAAAGATGAAACAAACGTATGTCGCAAAATCTACCAATTATTTGGATGAACAATACGAATTATTTCAAACCATTCAGCCTGGATATCTTGCCTTTTGTCGTATGCCAGTGTGCGAAGACAATTTGGTGAATATCAATCACCCCCATCGTATACGTCCCTTTTTGATTATCAAAAAGGACAAAGACTATTTGTATGGGTATGCGGGAAGCACAAAGAAAAAGAATCCAAAGATTCAATATACTTTAAAAGATGGACATAAAGATAAGGAAACAGGTGCCTTTAGCGATTCCTATCTATATTTAAACAATGTGTATCGAATTCCCATCCAGAATATCAAAGGAATTTTAAAACAAGTCTCAAGCAAAGATTTGATTCAAATCCAAAGAAAGATTCAATTATTGAAAAATAGTGATGTACATCATATTGTTTTATTTGAAAACATTGAATTTACATTTGAAATAGGAGATATAGTGGAATATAATACTTCCCTTTACTTTTTATCAAAAATTCAAGGCGATAAAATATATGGATATGTGTGTTCAAATACAAATGGTGATATCGAGTTAAAAGGTTTAAATCTATTCATTAATACAGATATAGAAAGAAAAATCGAGCCGAATCCACATAGTTTAAAATATATTTTTAATACGAATGTGAATCGTTATGTGAATAAACAGTTAAAGAAAGAAAACAAAGAAGTGTTGAAACTAAAAGAAGATGTTTACGTTTCTAGAAATGTACAATACTACAATTATTATCCACTAGGAACCATATTAAGGGATATCAACACAAATGAAGAAATTGTATATTTATTTAATTACCGCAAGCGCTCCTATTGTGCAAGGCTAGAAGAAATGTATAATGATAATTATTCAATTTGGCAATATTCTCCAAAATATTATTGTGTGGAGGATGAATTAACTGAAAATGGCATAAAAGAGATGTTGGAGGGTTTCTTAAGCAAGAAATCACGGAATAAAGAGATCAACAAACCTTTTATTCCAATTTTTGAAATCGGATATAAGAAAATAAAGAAGGTTTAGATAGTATGGCATTCACAATCGAAAGTGCAAAACAAGTTCTAGATGATTATTATGATTTGGTGCATTCCAAATATGAGGATGATATCCAGTTTATAAATGCCCTAGAATTTTTAATTCAAGAAACAAACAATCCAGAATATATGGTGGAACTGGGTGTCTGGTATTATGGACAAAAACAGTTTGATCTTGCGGAAGACTATTATTTAATGGCTGCTAAATTAAACTATGTAGATGCCTATGAATGTTTAGGCTACATTTACTATTATGGACGCGTGGGACAACCCGATTATGAGAAGGCCTTTCACTACTATAAACTTGCGAGTGATCAAGGAAATATTGTGGCAGCCTATAAATTGGCAGATATGTATAAGAATGGCTATTATGTACAAAAAGATTATCCAAAATATGTACAAATCATTAAGAGTTTATATCCTTTACTACAAGGAGCAACGAATACGTTTGATCCTGTTCCCGAAGTCTATTCTAGGCTAGCAAAGATCTATGTAGAAGAAGGTAATGAAGATCAAGCCATTCAATTATTATTGATTGCGAAGGAATTCCAGTCGCAAAGATTGATTTATTCGGACTTCTTTGGTGATCTTGCCATCATTAAACATATCGTACTCGATTTATATTCGCTTATTCAATTTGATTCAGACTACATAGATCTATTTGATCTATACTATGTTCTACAAAAGCCATGTAAACTCGCCTTAGAAATCAATGGAGAAGATTATATTATCGAAGCTAAATACGAGGATGATTTATTCTATATATCGATGGATGATAAAAACTATGAAGATGTCGATCAATTCTTTCAAAATGCAATTATTCATGATGAGCCATTATATAATCAATATGTAAATGTGAATTATCTAGAAATGTTAGACTAAAACAAAAGTGGTAATTACTCAAACAAAATGAGTTTTACCACTTTATTTTCTTGAGTAATTGAAGCAGTAATTGTTTTAATATCTCATAAATAATTAGCAGGTTTTCACCTCTAACTTGCATTTTGTGTTAGTACGCGACGTAATGCAACAACTTTAAAAGAGCTGTTACTTCAATTTAATCTTGAAGATAAATTTTTCTCCTTCAATCGTTTCATATTTCATTTTATAATTATCTAATAGATTACGAACAATATATAAACCTAGACCATTTCCTTTAGATTGGGTTGGATCTTGTTTATTTTGAATAAAGAAATAGCCTTGTTCGATTCCAATATGAATAGTATCCTTTTCATGCGTATAATTGATCGCATTACTAATAAGATTAGACAAAATGATATTTAGAGCTGCCTTGCCAATATACATTGTTTCATTTTTTAAATCATTTTGAATTCTTAATTCCTTTTGGTGAATCAATACATCATATTTTTCAAGTACACTAGACAGGATATCTTTGATTTGAACCACTTCTTCATCGTCTTTTAGATTTTCTATGGAATATTCAGATAAGATTTGTTGGATATTCTTAGTTAAATGATCAACTAAATCAATACATTCATCAATATAAACATCTCTATTTTTATATTTTCCCACATTGTATTTCATTTTTTCTAAGATGATTTTAAGACTTGCATAGGCGTTTTTAATTCGTGACTGGCCCTTTAAAGAAATTGTATTTTATTTTCTCTAATCTTAGAATCTCTTTATTTTTAAATTCAAGATTGGAAATCGAATCAAGAAGTGTGTTTCATACAAATCATTAATTTGTGCCTTCAACTGCCCAATTTCATAACTCGAATCAGTTTCTAGACGAGCCTTCTTATCTAATGCCATCATTTGATCGGTTACACTTTTGATTTCAACTACATGATTTTTAATGGATTTGGCATACACTAAAGAGACAATAGCTGAAAAGCATAGGGATATAATTAAGGAGTAAGGAAGAAGTTGTAGACTTAGATTTTTAGCTTGGCTTTTTGATCATGATCATAAGACTCGCCATTAGTACAGAAACGATAATAATACTCATCAACAAGCCATGACTTAATATGAAGCATAACGTATTATGTTTAATTACACTAAAAACACATAGAATGATTCCTGATGGAAAGGATATAAATACAAGTTCTAATATAAATTGAACAATGATTTCCATCTTACTTTTTCCTATAGACAACAAGACACCCATTTCATGTATGCGATCTCTTAACCCTAGAACCAACACCAAAGATAAGACAACAAGTCCACACACAATGATAGAACAAGATAGAATCTGAATCATGTGCTTCATACTTTGTATAGATTCTAAAGACGATTTATAGGCATTCGTATCTTTAGACACAACATATTCACTTGATGGATTTAAGGATTAAACTTGTTTAAGCCTACTTTCTTTCTTCGAGAAAACTGTCATTTTATGGACCATTTTCGTATCTAAAAAATGATAATCCAAAAATACGGTATTCTCACTTAAATCCGAAGATAAACCTTTATATGTTTCATGCTTCTTACCTTCAAAAATTCCTTTGATTGTAAAAGTATGAGAATTCAAACATATTGTGCCCCCTACTTTTAAATGATTCTTTTTAGCTAGATCCAAATGAATAAGAATAGAGTTTCTATCCTTAGAATTAATATTTTTTCCTGAAATTAAAGTAAATACTCCACTACGAAATAAAACATTTTTTGAAGTGTTATTTGTTCCAACTACTGAAACTACATTCTTATATTCTTCAGGTAAAGAATCCAGTGTTACACCCTGCTTAATAGAAACTGCCTTAGTATCTTCTAGCTTAGAAACAAAATCATATTCATATACAGAATTATTAAAATACTGGTTTTCAAATTCAGATCCATCCTTTTTTTGTACTACAATCGAACTCAGACTCACCTGTTATGAAGTGACCTTTGTCAAGACAAAATTACACTCATATTCTAAAAATATTCAGTTTTAGATTGATGACATAGAGGAACTCCTAAACAAATCTATCGACAGTTAACCACTC
>NZ_JACRWH010000064.1:0-11865 GCF_014306155.1 Holdemanella hominis
GAGTGGTTAACTGTCGATAGATTTGTTTAGGAGTTCCTCTATGTCATCAATCTAAAACTGAATATTTTTAGAATATGAGTGTAATTTTGTCTTGACAAAGGTCACTTCATAACAGGTGAATGATGCCTTAAAATCATGACTCACGGTAATTTTAGAAAAGAAAGTAAAGCAGTCGTTGTCTAAGAGTGAGAATGAAATTTTAGATTTCATGAAAGAGTCACTTTTTAGTGGCTTTTTTTAAAAAATCCTTGCATGAAATTCTATCTTTTGATATAATAGTCAAGCAATGCCCGGGTGGTGAAATTGGTAGACGCAGTGGACTCAAAATCCACCGGTAGCGATACCGTGCCGGTTCGAGTCCGGCCCTGGGCACCATTTTTAAAATTAAATATTTATTTTTTGCCCGGGTGGTGAAATTGGTAGACGCAGTGGACTCAAAATCCACCGGTAGCGATACCGTGCCGGTTCGAGTCCGGCCCTGGGCACCATTTTGAATTGTTGGATCAAGTTTTTCGGGCTTGGTCCTTTTTTATGATATAATTTTTGATAGTTGGAGGATTACATATGAAAGTATTAGTTGGATTAAGTGGTGGTGTAGATTCTGCTGTTGCAGCTTATTTATTAAAGAAACAAGGGTATGATGTGACTTGTTGTTTTATGCGTAACTGGGATAGTTTTGCGAATAATGATATTGCAGGAAATCCTACAATCAAAGATGATACTTGTCCTCAGGAACAGGATTATTTAGATGCGTTAGCGGTTGCCAATCATTTGGATTTACCTTTACAACGTGTTGATTTTATTGAAGAGTATTGGGATAACGTATTTAAAACGTTTTTAAGTGAATATGAAAAGGGCCGTACGCCAAATCCAGATATTTTATGTAATAAATATATTAAGTTTGATTCATTTTTTGAATATGCTATGAAACAAGGTTTTGATAAGGTGGCTACAGGGCATTATGCTTCAAACAAAGAGGATGAGACTGGCTTTACGTATTTAACACGTGCCAAAGACCAGAATAAAGACCAGACATATTTCTTGTGTCAGGTTGAAAAGAGTAAGGTGGCTAAAACGATTTTTCCTTTGGCAAATTTAGAAAAGCCAGAAATTCGTCAGATTGCTTCTGAATTAAACTTAGAATCGGTTGCAACAAAGAAAGATAGTACGGGTATTTGTTTTATTGGAGAAAGAAACTTCAGACAATTCTTATCGAACTATCTTCCTAGTAAAGATGGTGACATTGTAGATGTGAATACAGGTAAAGTCATTGCACGTCATGTGGGCGTTTTATATTACACGATTGGACAAAGAAAAGGTTTAAATATAGATCATGAAAAGGGTCCTTGGTTTGTGGTTGGAAAAGATGTTGTGAAGAACATTCTTTATGTATGTCGTACAGATCAAAGAGATTTATTGTATTCAGATTCGTGTGTTGTAAAAGGAATCAACTGGATTTTGCCATGTTTGGATGAGATTCCAACAAAGTGTACTTGTAAATTTAGGTATCGTCAAAAGGATCAGGATATTGAAATCGAAAGATTGGATGATACAAGTGTGTTAGTAAAATATCCACAAACGATTGCGTCTGTTACAGAAGGACAGGAAGCTGTATTCTACGATGGTGACAAGTGCATTGGTGGGGGTGTCATTGAAGAAGTCTTCAAGGAAGGCAAGAATTTAAATCAATTGATTATGGAGACAGCCAATGGACATCGAGGCTAGGCTTGAATATATCATATTTGAAAATAAAGCCAATCATTATGTCGTTGCTGGATTTTCAGAATTAAAGACGTATCATAATTTTACAGCGGCTGGAAGAATTGAAGATCCAATCGAAGATCAAGAATATGTTTTGCATGGGGAATATGTAAAACACCCTAAGTATGGGGAGCAGTTTCGTGTGGATATGGCCAAAAAGAAATTGCCAGACAATTCGGATGCGATTATTCATTTTCTTTGTGGTGAGAATTTTCCTACGATTGGTAAAAAAACAGCCGAAAGTATTTATGAGACTCTTGGTGAGAATTGCTTAGAGAAGATTCATAATAATCCAGAACTTTTACATGAAGTGCCCAATTTGACTGCCAAAAAGATGTTGATTATTCAAAAGGGCATTCAAGAATTTACAGGATTTAATGAGACATACGCAAAGCTATTAAAGTATGGCTTGAGTCCAAGACAGATTCAGATGTTATTGGACACATATGATAATGTGTTGGATGTGATTGAAGAGGATTGTTTCAAACCTTATTATGAAGTGTATGGTTTTGGATATAAAACTGCTTGTAAGATGGCAAGTGCCATAGGCTTATCCAATGAGGATCCAAGAAGATTGGATGCCTATATTTATGAATTAGCTAGACAACTATCTATGGCAACTGGAAATACATATATTACATTTGCGACAATCTTTCAAAATGTACGTGGTGTAAATGAATCCTTGATTCAGGAAAGTATTGATTGTTTGGTTTCACTTCAATATTTGTATGTTGAAAATACTAGAATCTATCCTTTTACTTTACATGAAGATGAGGTCGTGATTGCCAAAGAGTTGAAGACTCATTTATTTGAAGTGGAAAGTGTGGATGTTGAATCAAAAATCAAACAAGTAGAGTTTAGTTTAGCTATAACATATGATCAGGAACAAAAGGATGCGATTCAATTGTTCTTCGATCGTTCGTTCATGATTTTAACGGGTGGTCCAGGTACTGGTAAGACAACAACTGTAAAAGGAATCTTGGAAATTTGTAAGGATGTGTATCCAGATAGTAAGATTCAGCTTTGTGCACCGACAGGAAGGGCTTCAAAGCGACTTGCACAACTTTCAAATTGTGATTCAAGAACCATTCATTCCTTGCTGCAGTGGAACTTAGAAGATAATTCCTTTGGCAAAAATGAGGATGATCCATTAGATATCGACTTTATTATTGTGGATGAGTTTAGTATGGTGGATACCCACTTATTTGCCCAATTATTAAAGGCGCTTCCTCAGCGTTGTCGCATTCTTTTAATTGGTGATGAAGATCAGTTAGAGAGTGTGGGTCCTGGAAAGGTGTTAGAAGATCTAATTAAATCGGATGTGATTGATACGGTCCATCTAAAGAAGATTTTTAGACAGTCAAGTGGTTCTGGAATCGTGACTTTGGCAAAAGAAATTCGTGAAGAAACTACGTGTCATTATGAGGATGGTGTTGAGTTTATTGAAAGAACAACGCCAAAAATTATGGATGCCCTAATCGATTATGTCAAAGATATGGATCTAGATTCCATGCAGATATTGGCACCAATGTATAAGGGGGCTGCTGGTATTGATGAGATCAATCGTCAGATGCAGGTGTTGTTCAATCCAAAAAGTCCGCAAAAGAATCAGATGAAGGTAGGAACAACAATCTTTCGTGAAAACGATAAGGTCATGTTGTTGAAGAATTTACCGGATGAAGATGTTTATAATGGGGATATTGGTACGATTGTTGAAATTGATTCAAAACAGAATGTGATTTCAGTGGATTTCACAAATGCGATCGTTGATTTTTCAACAGACTTTCTATATTACTTAAAACACGCATGGTGTATCAGCGTTCATAAATCTCAAGGTAATGAATATCAGACGGTATTCTGTATTGTGGATGTGAATGCGAAAAATATGTTAGAAAAGCGTCTTTTATATACAGCGATTTCGCGTGCTAAAAAACAGCTTTTTATTATTGGCAATAGGAGCTTATTTGAAACGCAGGTGCGCTTAAAATTAAAGCGTATCCGTCAAACAACGTTGCAGGAAAGAATTTATGAAGAAACCAAAAAATTTTTTTAGCTGAAAAAACGGAAAGGCGACAAAACCCCTACATGAACCAAATTTTCAAAATGAGGGAAAAATCGAAAAAATCTACAAAACCCATACATGAACCTAATTTTCTAAATTGGACAAAAACGGGAAAAATCGACAAAACCCCTGTTTTTCAACTTGTTTCATGGACAAAAAAAGAGAAGTATGACTCCAGAATTGGACATACTTCTTTTTCTTTTTGGCAGGCTAGAGAAGCCTATAGATTTCTTTTTGGTGACGACCGCTGCAATAGGTGCAAGAAACGAAACCACGTTCAAACTTTTCTACACGCATAGCGATTGACTGCTGATATTTTCGATCACAGTCTTTGCATTGCCAGTAAACCATTTCTTTGCTTGTAGGCAGTACTTCGTCAGGAGAAAGCTCTAATTACTCCAACCGCAATCTCGAGCAAAGAGCTAGAAAAGAAATTGTTAAAACATTCAAAATTGAAAGAGGGAATATTGGAATTAATAGGATTAAAATAATATTATATTTTCAACCATTTGGTTATATGTTGATTTCCCATTTTACCAAGAATTTTTTTAGCCATCCATCTTTTGCCTCTTACTGTGTATTTTAAGTAAAATTTAAATATGCTCATTTTAATTGCTCTGATTTCACGGTCTGTCGAAAAAAAAGATAGAACTTTCAATGTATCCATATAGTTTATTGCACTTTGGCTTAAATGAAATTCGTTTATGCCAGCTTGAACGTTCACTGTAGATATTCTATGAGATTTTGAAAATCTATAAATCATGGCTCCATGCGCACAAGAATTCCTAATTTCTTTTAAAATATATATACCAAATTCAAATCCATCATCTGAAAATTTATCCATTTTTAAATCCTTCTTCACTTCATTTTTTGTTATAGGGTCTAAAAATTGGATAAATAAGATGGTTGTACCCAAAACTATTCCTTTTAGTGCAATCCAAAAAGGTAATTTATCATAAGCAGCCATATAATTGTTCTGGCGTTTTAGTTTTTGAACATAGTCATTATCGGTAAAAGGTGTGAAATCAGAAAATTTGTAATAAAGCGCTCGTTGAGTCGGCTGAATATAATTATTGGGATTCAGATATTCTTCAGTTCGGGAAATATTATAACAATATCTACCAGAAAAACGATATGCTAGTGAATTTTTTAACTTTGATTCTGCTGATAAAAGCGAATTCATTGTAAGCTTAGATAATTCATTATTAAATGAATAAACACCATATAAATCTTCAAAAAAGATATGAGAAAAATATTCTTTAGAAGAAGTATTGGGTTTACAAAATAATTTTTCATTAGCGTTTATGATATCAAAATATGGATGTTCTAATAAAATCTCTTTGGCCTTATTTATATTTTTAAATAATAGTCCTCTAGATTGTAATATCCCAATACGCTCATTAATCGTTTTATATTCTTTATTAATGGTTGCCATAAATTTCTCACCTTTAAAAAAAAGCAGAAGGAAATATCCTTCTGCCGGCAAATGCATGCCGTCCGCCCTAGTTGACTTTGCCTCATTAAAAGGAGCTACCTTTCAATTTCAACGGCATAATCTCATGCGGCCCCGTTACTGACTATAATATAACATATTTTTTTGAATAATGCAAAAATTAATTTATAGTCCCTCTACAATATGCCATATAATTTCTCTTCGTCCTATGAACAAAACTCTTAACACAAGAAGATTCCCTGTATAAACAAAATGTTTGTATCTTTTTCCTATTCTAATGTGTACAAAACACGACTATGAACTAATTGTACACGTAAATGTTTTGTCTAAGAGAAGAATTGTGAACAAAACTCCTCACATACGATGAACATAGGCTCTACGCTACTCCGAACATATTGTTTATTTCTTTTTACTTTCAAAAAAGTAACAAATGAAAGTATTAGAAAATAGAATATATCGACATTTTAAAGGAAACACTTATAAAGTGTTGTGTGTTGCGATGCATACGGAAACGCAAGAGAAGATGGTAGTTTATCAAGCATTATATGGGGATTATAAGTATTTTGTTCGTCCATATGAAATGTTTGTGTCAAAAGTAGATCGTGACAAGTATCCGGATGTGAAGCAGGAATATCGATTTGAACTTGTTGAAGAATAGGCTAAGGTCTATTCTTTTTTCTTATCTGTGTGATTTGTTAACGTATCAAAAGAAGGAGTGTGTTATAATAAATCATATTGACAAAGGGTGATTTAAATTATGGGGCGTGAATTATTTTTAGACTTTTTTACAGAGCACGAAGTGCCTGTTATTCGTAAAAGAAGACATACATTTTTAAAGATGGATGATGAGAATGCATATATTTTAAAAGAAGGTGTTGTGAAGGTCAGTGTTTTAATGCGTGATGGACGTGAATTTAATATTGCGTATTTAAAAGGCTTTGATATTTTATCTATGTTTAAAGATGCAGTTGTTGATTGTAAATTTTCTTCATTGATGATTCGTGTTGAAAGTGATGAAGCTAGTTTTTATTGTGTTTCTAAAGAATTATTTAATCAATTATTAAATAAACATTCTGAATTGGTGGAATACGTGAATACGTATTATCGTAAGAAATTATCGGAAACAATTTCAAGACAAGAATTAATGACGATTAATGGCAAGAATGGTGCTGTATGTGCATTTATATACTATTTGGTTACAATATTTGGAAAAGAAGCGCGTGATGGAATTTTGATCGATTTAAAGATCACAAACGATGATATTGCGGGTTTCTGTGGAATTTCTACAAGACATAGCGTGAATCGTATTTTGCGTGGCTTAAGAGAAGAACATGTTATTCGCACATTGTATAATAAAATCATGGTCTTGGATGTCGAGTATTTAAAACAATTTGTAGATGTTAAGATGGATGCATAATCCGCCTTTTTCATACAAAATAAAAAGAGCCGACTTAAAATGTGGGATGCCGACTCTTAAAACTGGTCATTATAAGAAAGACTATCATGAGTTGGTTACAACCAGTTTTATTTACTATATCATGGATTTTGAAATGAAAAAAGAGCTGAACTAGATGATGTGGCAAATAATTCAGCTCTATTCATAGGAAACTGGATATGCAAATTACTTTATGGACACGCTATCCAGCAAAAATAAGTATATCATCTTGTTGTGTATTATACAAAAACAATTGCCCATAATTGTATATGTAAGGAACACGTAATATAATAAATATCAATTGCTAACAAGATTCAACTGAAGTATGGTACAATGGAAATAATGATAGAGGTGACGAAGATGAATTGTGACTATGTGCTTAAATATCTGGAAAAGATGGAAGTCCCAATTGTTTCAAAAAAGAACCATGATATTATAATGTGCGATTTAGAAAAGATGATTTTTTTAAAGGAAGGTGTCGTAAAGGTGAGTTCCATTTTAGAGGATGGACGTGAATATAATATAACTTACGACAAAGGCCCCAATCTTCTTTCGTTAATGTGCGACACACTTCGTGAAGATGTTGCGTATCGTGTAAGAATTCGTGTTGAAAGTGAAGAGGCATCTTTTTGTTTGGTAAGTCGAGAAGATTTCTCAAGGGCCGTAAAGCGAGATGAAAAACTAAAAGAGTATGTTGAGGCATACTATCGTGAGAATCTACAAAGAGCTCTATATCGCCAAAAATGTATGACAATGAATGGAAAGAGTGGCGCTATCTACGCATTTCTTTATAATTTGATTTCTTTGTCTGGAAAAGAAATCAAGGAAGGTATATTGATTGATATGCAGATCACAAATGATGATATCGCAGGATTCTGTGGTATTTCTACCAGAAACAGTGTCAACCGTATTTTGCGTGGATTAAGAGAAGAAAACGTAATTCGTATAGTCGATAATAAGATTTTAATTTTGAATGCAGATTATTTAAAGCCATATGCAGACTAAAAGGGTAAGTATCTCACCCTTTTCATTTCGCTAATTTTTCTTCTAATAATTCCATAGTGATTGCTTTTACGATATGTCCATTCATATTGCTTTAATGCATTCTTGAATATCACTTTCAAATGCATTGGCACTTATCGCAAGAATATGTACGCTTTTCGCATCGTTTCTTGGTAAGGTACGTATTTCTTTTGTTGCCTCTAATCCATCTTTAATTGGCATCATAATATCCATAAAAATATAATCAAAAGTATAAAGCTTAGATTTTTTGAATTGATCAATGGCTTCCTGTCCATTTCGAGCAGTCGATAAATCAAACCCAAGATCTTGCAACAAAATGGTTGCAATTTCTAGGTTGATATCATTGTCTTCAACAAGGAGTGCTTTCTTATTTGTAAGATTTAATGGATTAGTTTGAATGGGCTTTGCAGTTTGTAGGTTAAAATCTATCTGTAAAGGAAGAATTATCCAAAAGGTTGTACCCGCATTTTCTTTACTTTCCATTTGTATCGTACCATGTATCATTTTACTAAAGGAGTGAAGTGTATACAAATCCAAAGTTTGTATGGCCATATCGATAGGGGTTCCTTTGTCGAAGCGGACGATATCGATAGTATCTTGGATTAGCTCACATTGATAAATGGCCGCAAAATCTTTGCACAAAGCTTCGAGTAATTGTGTATTCATAACACACCTCCTTAAAAAAGCGTCTATGGAAAGGCGCAGGTAAGATAGTGCAATTTAAAAAATACCATTATGCCCTTTCTAAGGGCTTTATACTCGATTGTTAAAACGAAGAAAAGAGCTGATCGGGTAAATCAGCTCAAGAAATAGGAAACGCTGGATAAGCGGTAAAAAGGCAATTTAATTATCCAGTATTGCCTAGTATATCACTATGGATTGAAAATGCAAGAAGAGTGAACAAATTTTCTGTATCACTAGTTTTTATGTTGAATTGTATTTAATATTGATTTGTATTATACTTGAGATAGATTCCGTATAGGAATTTATTTTTTTTGGAAGAAAATATGAAAATTGTTGTAGTTGGTGATGGGAAAGTTGGCTTTGCGATTGCGAAACAATTGAATCAAGAGGGTCATGATATTACAGTGGTTGAAAATAAAGTGAATGTATTATCGAGTACAATGAATCAACTAGATATTGTTGGTGTGCAAGGGAATGGAGCTAGTTTAGACACATTGTTGGAAGCACGCGTACCTTCGAGTGATTTGTTGATTGCGGCTACATCAACGGATGAAGTGAATATTATTTGTTGTTTATTGGCAAAAAAATTGGGAGCTAGACATACCATTGCTCGTATTCGTAATCCAGAATACAATAACACAGTTCGTTTGATTAAAGATGAATTGGGATTGAGTATGAGTATCAATCCAGAGCAGGCGGCGGCTCGTGAAATTTTGCGTGCGATTCGTTTCTCAAATTCCATTAAAGTATCGTCTTTTGCGAAGGGAAGAATTGAGCTTGCTGAAGTTAAGGTAACAGAGAATTCCCCACTTTTAAATATGCGTGTGGTTGATATCAATCGTCGTTTTAAGACGGAAGTCTTGTTTGTGACGATTTTGCGTGATGGTGAAGTCATCATTCCAAATGGAAATACGGTGATTTATGAAAATGACCGTCTTACATTAACGGGTTCAGCAACGCAATTAGAGCGTTTCTTTATTAAGATTGGTATTTTAAGTGATCGTACAGTCAATGAGGTTATGATTGTTGGTGGTGGTCGTATCACATATTATTTGACGAGAATGTTACTTGAATTGGGGATGGCCGTTAAAATTATTGAGTTGAATAAAGATAAGTGTATCAACTTGGTTGAAAAATTCCCACAGGCAACGGTTATTCATGGAGATGGAACGGATCATGAATTATTATTGAGTGAATCCTTAGAGGAAATGGATGCCTTTATCGCTCTTACAGATAATGATGAGGAGAATGTCATTATTTCGATGTTTGCGCAAAGTCATGATGTTACGCATGTGCTTCCTAAGGTAAATCGTGTTTCTCTAGGTTTCTTGTTGGATAAGTTGGGGCTTGAAAATTCAATTACGCCTAAGTTTATTACCGCAAACCAAATCGTGCAGTATGTTCGTGCTATGCAGAATACGGTTGGATCAAACGTTGAATCTTTGATCAAGCTAGTGGATGACAAGGTAGAGGCTTTAGAATTTAGAGTGCGTGACAATTGTCGTTTTATTGATGTGCCAATTAAGGATCTAAATATTCGTAAGGGTATTATCATTGCGTATATAACACATAAAGGTGTTTCTAAGGTGGCAACTGGTGATACGCGTATTCAACTATCGGATACGGTTATTATTATTAGTAAGGTTGCAGGATTGAGGGATATCAATGATTTACTATCTTAAGCATAATATACATAAACTCAACTGGACTATAATTGGTAATGTATTGGGTATGGTGCTTATTGCGCAAGCCTGTTTAATGGTGTTACCGGTCATGGTGGATTTGATTTATCAAGAAGGATTATTTGATTCTTACTTGATCGTAATTGGGATTTGTTTGGTTTTAGGATATGGTTTAACGCGTAAAAAGGCGAGAACGAATTCTTATTTTGCCAAAGATGGAATGCTTGCGGTGGGTATTGCCTGGATTGTTGTTTCTTTCTTTGGCGGATTACCATTCTACTTGTCGGGTGAAATTCCTTCTTTTGTGGATTGCTTCTTTGAAGCGGTGTCTGGATTTACAACGACAGGTTCAAGTGTTTTAACGGAAGTTGAGAATTTGAAGCATGCCACACTATTCTGGCGTAGCTTTACACACTGGATTGGTGGTATGGGTATCTTGGTTTTCATTTTGGCCTTACTTCCAAAGTCAAATGATCGTGATATGCATATTATGCGTGCGGAAGCGCCGGGTCCTACCATTGGTAAATTAGTACCTCGTATGCGTCAGTCGGCTATGATTTTATATACCATGTATATGGGATTGACTGTCATTCAGGTCATTTTACTTTTGATTGGGAAGATGCCATTGTTTGGTGCGTTGTGTAATACATTTGGTACAGCGGGTACTGGTGGTTTTGCAATTAAAAACACGAGTATTGGTGCCTACAACAATGCGTATTATGAAGTGATCATTACGATTTTCATGATTTTATTTGGTGTGAACTTTAATATGTATTACTTTTTATTAATCAAAGATTTCAAACAGGTCTTTAAAAATGAAGAGTTGCGTACATATTTAGGTATTATTCTATTTTCAATTATTTGTATCACATTGAATATTTTATCCATGTATAATTTTGATGTATTCAAATCCATTCGTTTGGCAAGTTTTCAAGTGGGTTCAATTATAACGACAACGGGATATTCGAGTTGTGATTATAGTGTCTGGCCACAATTTAGTAAGATGATCCTCTTCTTATTAACAATCTGTGGTGCGAGTGCTGGTTCGACTGGTGGTGGTGTTAAGGTAAGTCGTCTTTTGATTATTGTAAAGAAAATTAAATTGGATATTCAAAAGTTACTACATCCACAAAAAGTAGAAGCCATTACAATGGATGGAAAAGTTGTAGATACAGAGGTGGTCACTCAGATCATGGCGTATTTCTGTAGTTTCATTATTATTGTCGGTGTCTTGTTGTTCTTGGTTTCATTTAATAACTTTGATTTTGAAACAACGGTTACATCCGTTATGACTTGTATTGGTAATGTAGGTCCAGGATATGGTCTTTGTGGTCCAATGGGAAATTTCTCCATGTTCTCGGATTTTTCGAAGATCGTCTTATCTTTTGCGATGTTGATTGGTCGTTTGGAAATCTATCCTATTATCATTTTCTTGGCTCCAATTTTAAATATTCGTAGTGTATCTAAGAATATTCATAGTCGTAAAAAGCGTAGAAGCAACTAAGGTACTTTTTAGTATCATTTGCACCTTTTAGTTTAATGAAAACGGATACAACTAACTTAAGTGTATTTTGAGTTAATATATAGCCTGAATTATTCATGAAAAGATAATAAAAGAAGATTAGCCTTGTTGATGGATCCAAATTGGCTAATCTTTTTCATTTTGTTTTCGAATGGTTTGAAATGAGTATATAAAAGGATATCAGACATTGCTGATTTTTTAAAATATAAGTTCAAAACGTTAAATCTGCAACACTTTATTCCA
>NZ_JACRWH010000065.1:0-10896 GCF_014306155.1 Holdemanella hominis
AGTGGTTAACTGTCGATAGATTTGTTTAGGAGTTCCTCTATGTCATCAATCTAAAACTGAATATTTTTAGAATATGAGTGTAATTTTGTCTTGACAAAGGTCACTTCATAACAGGTGATAGACAATGCAGGAAAATGTATTCTTTTTTCTAAAGACTAAAAATAGTGTTAAATATTTATACGATAATATCAGTGTTGAAGATGGACTTGCCCTCATGCGCAAGCACAAATATACGGCGATGCCCATTATTAATAAGGAAGGGGTTTATGTAGGAACCCTTACAGAGGGGGATTTTCTTTGGTACTTATTAGACCATCCTTCAATTCATAAAGAAGATCTAGAACAAATGGAGATTCGTGAATTAATTCGTGGAGACTTTACGCCACCAGTTCAAATCGATGTTCCAGTCGATCAATTGTTCGCTCAATCTTTGAAACAAAACTTCGTCCCCGTAGTTGATGATCGTCAAATTTTTATTGGTATTGTGACACGACAATCCATCATTCAATATTTAATGAATAATGCCGATAAATACATACAACAATAAAACAGCCGGATTTATTCTGGTTGTTTTCTTTATCACATTGAAAAAAGCCTTTAAATTGTGTATGATAATGGGTATTAATGAAGGAGTGATAGTTTCATGAATCCGGATGATTCAGTCCCGTTACAGTATAGTTTAGGAGGGTTAATATGAACCTTCCCATCTTAATTTTATTTACATTTATTCTAAACATCTTGTTTTCAATGACAAGCAGCATCGTTTCTACAAACAAAGAAATCGAAGATGAATCTTATAAATATCAAGCTACATTAAAATGGTTATCTCTATGCATGGAAATATTTGGCATTGTGATGAGTGTAATCTATTTACAGCCCATGATCCATACTCCATTACTTTATGTAGTCGTACTTCTATTGGTGTATGTATATATTTTATTGAGTGATTTATTACCGAGAAAATTTGCGAATGCACATTTAAATCAGTTTGAAAAACCATTTATGTCCATTGCGAAAGGTATTCAATCCTTATGTACACCATTTACTTTTTTCTTGCGTTTTGAAGTGGAAAAAGAACAGGAAGATTATTCCGAAGAAGATATTTATGAAGTTATCAACAGTGGCGGTGTTGAACCAAGTCAAAAAGAGTTTATCGAAAACCTATTTGAGTTCGATGATACACCCGTTGAAGAAATTTGTACGCATCGAAGTGAAGTTGTTTGTCTATATCTAAATGACGATAAAGAAACATGGAAAAAGACCATTCTAGAAAATCGTCACACATTATATCCTGTATGTGATGAGGATAATGATGATGTAGTAGGTATTCTAGATACACGTGATTATTTCCGTTTAGATTCGATTGAACAAGATAACGTCATCAATAAAGCGATGGATCAGCCTTTCTTTATTTCACAGAATATGAAGGCCGATGTTCTATTGAAGGAAATGAAAATTAAAAAAGTATACTTTGCGGTTTTACTTGATGAATATGGAGGAATGACCGGTATCGTGACTTTACATGATATTATTGAAACCCTTCTTGGTGAAATCCAAGAAGATGATGATATTGAAGAGCCAGATCCAATCCAACAAATAGATTCTGATCAATTTAGAATCTATGGCCAAGCTGACATTGAAGATGTCGAAAAAGCTTTAGGCATTTCATTAGAAGATGAGGATTGTGACACGTTTGGTGGATACATCCTAAATCATTATGGACAAATTCCTGATGAAGGTTCACATTTTAAAGTCAGTCTAGACTTAATGGATGTATATGTTAAGGAAGTAAAAAATCATCGTATTGGACAAACTATTGTACAAATAAAGCGAAAAGAGGAAGGAAAGCAAAATGAAAGCACTGAAAAACGCAATCGAGACTAGAGGACATTTTATTAATGATGAGGTATTAAAGGTTGATGCTTTTTTAAATCATCAAATCGACTGTTCTTTAGTAGATGAAATGGGAAATGAATTTTATGAACACTTTAAAAACAAAGGCATCACAAAAGTAGTAACCATTGAATCTAGCGGTATTGCACCCGCCTATGCGACAGCCATTCGTTTGAATGTGCCATTGATTTTCATCAAGAAAACACAACCAAGCACAATGATCGATCCTGCTTTTGCGGAAGTCTTCTCTTTCACAAAGAATAAGACATATCCAATTTGTATTGAAAAAGAATACTTAAAAAAAGGCGATAAAGTATTATTCATTGATGACTTCTTGGCAAATGGTGAAGCATTCAAGGGAACGGAAAACTTAATTGCGCAGGCACAAGCTGAAATCGTTGGTGTTGGCATGGTTATCGAAAAAGCTTTCCAAAAAGGACATGCATATATTGCTGAAAAGGGATATGACCTTTTAGCGTTGGCATCTATTGCAGGTGTTAAGAATAAGAAAATTTCATGGGCTGATGAATAATCAGTCCATTTTTTTAAAAATTTGGGGGATTCTAATGAAAAATACATTCAAAAAACTATTTATTAGCTTTACCGTATTATCACTCACTGCATGTGGTTCAACTACAATGCAAGACAATACGTTTGCGGCTAAAGAAAACAAGGACTTCACAAAATACACAAACCAATTGGTAGTTGAATATGCCGAAAACGACTATACAACGATGCACCAATTCTTTGAACATCCAGAAGACTATGGCATTGATATCAATAATGTAGATGTAAGTCTTGGTGAATTTTATACAGATAATACTGAAGAAATCAAAGAAGATCAAAAAGAATTAAACAAGTTTAATCGCAGTACTTTAGACAAAACGCAACAAACCATCTATGATGAATTGAAATATGAGAATGAATTGAGCTTAAAAGCAGAGAACAAGAAATTTCAATATTTGAATAATTGTTGGAGTACAATGAGCGGACTTCATCAAAGTTTGATTTCTGTTTTTTCCGAATACATTTTACGAAGTGAAAAAGACATTCAAGATTTGATTACCCTCATCAACGATGTGCCTCGCTATACAAACGATGTATTGGAATATACAAAAAAACAAGCAGATAAGAATACCTTACAGTTTGACTATGATTCTGTTACCCAAGATATTCAAGATGTGATCAATACTAAAGAGGATAGTTCAATCACAAGTGCATTATATAATGCGATTGACACTTTAAATCTAGATGAAGAAAAAACAACATCTTATAAAGCACAAGTCAAAGATGCCATGGACACAAGTTTCTTTCCTAGTTATCAGGCTATGTTAGATACATTGACCTCTCTTCAATATAACGTACAACCACTACAAGGGTTGTCGAACTATAAGAATGGTAAGAAATATTATGAAGTATTAGTTGAAAATGCGACAAGTTCTACCAACTCTATTTCCACAATTAAAGAGAATACGCAATCCGCAATCAATTCAGCTATCACTAAATTTCAGAAGCTATATAAAGGCAATCCAATGATTGCGTATGAACTCGATTCAGTTTCAACGGATTTTACAGATGTAAATCAAATTCTAGAAAGCCTTCAAAAAAACTATAAAAAGGATTTCCCAAAAGTAAAAACCATGAAATATGATTTAAAGGCACTGCCAGAAGATCAATCTGTCAGCGGAATTGTTGCCTACTTTATTACACCAGCCTTGGATTATTCACAAAACTATCAAATGCGCTACAACAAACGTGATTATGGCGATGATCCATCAAGCTTAACACTTTATCAAACATTAGCTCATGAAGGTATTGCCGGACATATGTATCAAGCCCAATACAACAAGGAACATTTAAAATACCCAATCCAATTCTTCTACAACAATCTAGGTATGTCAGAAGGATGGGCTACTTATATGGAAAGCATGTCTTTACATTATTTAGATAATAATAAAGATTTATTAGAAGCCTATAATTTGAATAACATTCTTACCAATCTATACATTGTCTTAATGGATATTAGCATCCATTATGATGGTATGTCACTCAATGATTTCAAGAATGAATATGGTGATATATTTGGTTCAGAAGGATTAGAAAGTATTTACAATCAATTGGCAGATAATCCAACTGTATTCTTATCTTACTATTACGGATATCTTCAAATCGTAGATTTAAAGAGTACAGCCAAATCTAGATTAAGATCTAAATTTGACAATGCAGACTTCCATAATGCCCTACTACAATATGGCGAAGTCAACTTCAATATTGTCAAACAAAGCGTAAATGAATACATCAACAAAAACAGGTAGAACCCAAAAAGATGTTGGTCAAATTTCCAACATCTTTTACATTTTTCTAGGGGAATATTCCACTACATTTAACACTTTTTATTTAATAATTTCTTTTCCCTACAAACACATTATATACACTTGTGTAACGATAGCTCTTTTTTCGAACCGAATCATCGTATGAAATTACATTTAATTCTTCCATCTTCTGAATCGTACGATTGATTGTTGATTTTGATAATCCTGTCATATCCTCTAATTCTTTTTTAGTAAATACAACTTGGGAAAGAATAATTGGCATAATCTTGTATAGTGTTGCACTACGGATTGTTTCCATTTTTGCCATATCTTCCTTGTAGATTCTATCTATTTCATTCATCTTATAGATAAAACTATTGCACTGATCGACAACGCATTGAAGAAAAAATTTGATATATCCCAAATAATTTCCTTTACGACTTTCCATTAGATTATATTGATATGCAGGTTTATACAATTCCAATATTTCCGACATGTATAATATTGGTTTATCTTGTTCAAACCTTGCCATTTGAATAGGAATCAAAGCTCTTCCTAGTCGTCCATTTCCATCTGAATATGCATGAATCGTTTCAAATTGCGCATGGGATAATGCCACATTAATTAAATATGGATCAACAAACTCATCATTCATATATTCATATAAATTTTCTAATAATCCGTATACATTTTCTGGTGCCGGAGGAATAAATATCGCATTATCAATACTCGCTCCTTTAGGACCAATCCAATTCTGAGTTGTACGAATATGACCTGGCTTCTTTTTAGAACCACGAACACTATCCAATAAAAGCCTATGCATTGTATTCACCAATTCAAAATCAATATTTTTTCCAGTAATAATTTTTTCATATGCGTATTCCACAGTTTTCTTTAAATTTTGAATCTCTTTATTATCATCTGTTTCTTCCATATACTTTAAATAATACATTTCATCTTGCGATATCTGTGTACCTTCAATTTGAGTTGATTTCAAACTCTCACTCAACAAAATCGAATCTAAAAAGTATTTTGAATCAAATTCCAAAGTCTGTAGTTTAATCTTATACTCTGTATATTTCGCGTTTGCCTGAGACAATAATCTTAATAAGTCTTTATCCATTTTATAATTGACTGGATACAAATCTGCACTAAAAGGTGTCATTTTTTCTACCTCCTGACTTTGTTTACATTATTTTACCACATAAAAGTATCATAATTTTAAATCGCGACTTATTTTACTGCTTTTTTATTGTATTTTGATTCATAATTTTAGATTTTAACACCTTTTTATGTTTTTTTATCCCATTTTGAGTCAAACTTGACTCATTTTGACTTCGTTTCAACAGAAAAAGTGTCATTTTTTTAAATTATGACACCTTCAAAAGAATATTTTCAACTGATTTTTCACCTTTGAGTATTTTTACTTACTTAAGGTAGTAAACTACTCGGCTACAAACAACTTAGCTTCTTGTTTCAACTTCCATTGTTTGATTAATACAAAGTTGTATTTTCAGGTCTTATACGATATCTGGAACCGACAAAGCTATCTGGAAACCTCAAAAGGAAAGTTGTCCTCTACGGCTACATCGAAAAGTTCCTTGAGCATCTTGGTGAACTCTTCAATATCAGAGAAATTTCCTTTGAATGCTGGGGAACTGTACAGTTTGTACAGAACCGTAAAGGCGTGATCTTTACTGTTGTTCCATTCGGTCATGGAGTTAAGAATGTGTCACCCCCCAACAAAAGAACTCATGAAGCTAACGCTGGAACAAAAGCTGTCCCACAATGGTCATCCAGTGCTTCTGTCTACGATGACAGAGAAATCCTTTTTATTTGAATATAGTGCGATTTTGACATACTATGTCTTGAATTTATAGTTTTGGGGAGCATTTATGTCCTTATATTCTTAACAATGCTCCCCAATTATAATTGTAATAATTGTTCCCTATAAGGAGGAGAAATCATGCCCGTACAATATAGTGAAATACAAGAATTGCTCAGAAGTCGCGCCGATCTTCACGCTAGGCTTAATTTGATACCATACGATGGAACACCTGAAATCAAAGAACGTGGCGTTAAAAATACCTCTATGTAAGAAAACGTGTTGCTGGCAAGCAGACATCAACTTACGTGGGTGCGTATACTGAAGAACTGTATAATTTGCTTCTTCGAAATGCAAGAGAAATTCGTGAAATCAGAAAATCACTCCGAAGCATTGAAAAACAACTTGCTGAAGCCGGATATTCTGAAGACGAACTTTCTATTAATATCGTAAACAACATTGCATTCGCACGTGCCAATATGAAGATGAACATCTATGATCAGGCTGTTTTGGAAGGTGTCGCAACGTCCTTTCCACAGACAGAGGAAATCATAGAAAACGGAAAGGTTTCCGGCATGACCGCTACCGATGTGCAGAAGATTTTAAATCTGAAGCATGCATGGGAGTTTATTTTGGACCGCGATGTAGTTGCCAGCCGTTCCGATTATTATATGCTCAGTCATATTGCAAGAATTGTAAATGAAGG
This sequence comes from Holdemanella hominis, assembly GCF_014306155.1. Lineage (NCBI taxonomy): Bacteria > Bacillati > Bacillota > Erysipelotrichia > Erysipelotrichales > Erysipelotrichaceae > Holdemanella > Holdemanella hominis. Next base: position 6,737 of record NZ_JACRWH010000065.1, read on the forward strand.
CTTTTTCGCCGAAGGTGGCCGTATTCGAGGTGTCCCAGTTACCATTGGAGGCTCATCTTATGTTCCACCTTTGCCGAATGAACTGGATGTAAAAGACAAAATACAAGAGATTGCCTGGGAAGATGATGAACCCATTAATATCTCCATCAAACTATGCCTTTACTGCATGAAAACTCAAATATTTTTGGATGGTAATAAATGTGCTTCTGTCATTTTTGCAAACCATTATCTTATTTCACATGGCGGTGGTTTTCTAGTAATTCCTGAAAAAGAAGTACCTGAATTCAAGCGGTTGCTGGTAAAATACTACGAAGGTGAAGACATCGCAGTAATTACAGCATTTATGAAAGAGCGCTGCTGGAAAACAATAGAGTCTTAAGCAACATTCATATTGGGGAGTATATCTTGTTATTCTCACAACATTTTGCTCCCCAATATTATTAAAGCTTGAAATCCTTAACTTCAAAGGTTTTAAGGTGCTTTTTAACAAACAGAAAATTTGTGGATTTAAGTTTCGCTAAGTTTCATTTTTGCTGTGCAGATGATCAAAATATCAATTGAACAATAAAAAGGTACCCACAAGTGAGTATCACAACTGTCACATTGTTGTCCTCCTTATAGGTACCAATTTATTAATTTTCTAATGTATTATAAGTCGAAGCCAAAATAACGAACGGCATTGTTGTAAGAGATACCCTTAACAATTTCAGTTAAGTTTTCTTTATCATAAGGATATTCTCCATTTTCAACCCATGTACCAATTAAGTTACACATGATACGGCGGAAATATTCATGTCTTGAATACGACAAGAAGCTTCTTGAATCTGTCAACATACCTAAGAAATTACCTAATAATCCTAGATTTGCCAAAGATGTCATTTGTTTTTCCATACCCGTTTTATTGTCGTTGAACCACCATGCAGATCCTTGTTGAATCTTTCCAATCGCATCACTATTTTGGAAACATCCAAGTACTGTACCGATCAATTCATCATCTCCAGGATTTAAACTGTAAAGAATTGTTTTTGGCAATCCACCATTTTCATTGATCGCATCCAACATATTTGTAAGTTGGTCTGCAGGTGCAAAGTTTGAAATACAATCATAACCCGTATCTGGTCCTAACTTATTATACATAGTTGTGTTGTTGTCACGTTTACATCCATAGTGCAACTGCATTACCCAACCTAAGCGTTTGTATTCTTTTGCGATGAATAGTAAGAATGCCGTCTTATATTGATCACATTCTAATGCCGTAACAGCTTCATGATTTAATCCCTTTTCAAAGATTTTTTCAATTTCTTCATCACTTGCTGGAGCATACATAACATAATCCAATCCGTGATCACTCACTAGACATCCCATTTCATTAAAGTATTCCATACGTTTGATGATTGCTTTTTTCATATCTTCAAAAGTATGAATTTCAACATCAGAAACAGTTGCCAATTTACTCATATAATCGGCAAATTCTGGTTTATTGATACGCATAGCTTTGTCTGGGCGCCAAGCAGGAAGTACCTTTACATCAAATGTTTCATCCGCTTTAATCACTTTATGCCAATGTAAATCATCAATCGGATCATCTGTAGTACATAATAATTTAACATTTGAGTTTTTAATTAAATTACGCACACTCATATCATCTTGTTGTAATTTTTCATTGCACAAATTCCATACTTCTTCGGCTGTTTTACTATTTAAAACACCATGGTATCCAAAGTATCTTTGAAGTTCCAAATGAGACCAGTGGAAAAGTGGATTTCCAATAGCTTTTTCAAGTGTTTCTGCCCACTTCTGGAATTTTTCACGATCGGGTGCATCTCCAGTAATATAGTATTCGTCCACTCCGTTTGAACGCATTTGACGCCATTTATAGTGGTCTCCGCCAAGCCATACTTGCGTGATATTCTCAAATTTACGATCTTCAGCAATTTCTTTTGGATCAATATGACAATGATAATCTACAATTGGCATCGTATTAGCAACATCAAAAAATAATTCCTTAGCGACTTCATTGGTCAACAAGAAGTCTTTATCCATAAATTGTTTCATTTAAAAATTCCTTCCTTCTAACTTACATATCCCATTAAACCAGGTAACCATAGACTCAATTGTGGTATATATGTAACTAACATCAATACAACAATAATAGCGAAGAAATATGGTAATAAGTGTTTAAATACCGTTTCAATCTTAACGCCTCCGACTTTAACACCAACAAACAGCGTCGTTCCTACTGGAGGAGTAATTGTTCCAATACACAAGTTGAAGATCAACATAATACCAAAGTGAATTGTATTCATACCTAATGCCATGCATACGTGTCTCGAAGATTGTGAAAGCGCAGACACGGACTATAAAAATAGAACTGTTTGATATGTACTTTGAAAATATTATTGATGTAATTTTGATTTAAATGAAGAGATTTCGCATCAGAATGAATGGATGGAAACAAAAATCCATTCTTATCTGGTTTATAAACGATCCAGTATTCACGAAGAGTCTTTAACAGTGCGTCAGATAAAGGAACTTTGCGGGATTTGCCGCGCTTTGATTTATGAATGGAAAGCAACATGTTTTTAGAATCAATATCTTTAACGCGTAAACGAGCTACTTCGCCAACACGAAAACCAGCATCTAGCCCAAGAAGAAGGAATACCCGCAGACGAACATCGTTGGTATCTAGCAATAAATGAATCTGTTCATCTGTAAAAATATTGATTTCTACAGGATCATATAAAATGTTAGGAAACTGTCTTCTAGATAAAGGAATTTCTAAAACAACATCAAAAAAATAGCGAATAGCACTGATAACCGCATTTAAAGAAGAAGGAGAATAGGTTCGTTTCAGATAGACAACATAATTCTGAACTGTTTTTACATCAAGATTGGATACATCTTCCAACTGATAAAAATCAAACATTTTCGAAAGATAGTAGAAATATTGATAAATTGTTTTCTCAGCAAGGTTTCTATATTCCATCATAAAAGCAAATTTGTTTAAAGCTTCATCTTTATTCATAACAACACATCCTTTCAAAAAATAAAGACAAAACTATGATAGAATAAGATACAGAAGATAACTAGGCTAAAAAAAGCCCACACTCGTTAGAGTGTGTTAGTTCAATTCTACTATAACCACAAAGACGATTCTGTAAAAGATTTAGTTCATGCGGTATGCACAAACACTTCATTCTGGGGCCAAGACTTAACTCAAATTGCTGGATTTGAAGATGCCGTAGTTCAAACTTTAACTGAAATTGAAGAAAAAGGTACTTACGAAGTCATGAAAGAATGCTTATAAGAGGGGGAAACAATGAATAAAGTATTAGAAGAAATTTCAAAGATTGGAATTTTACCAGTCGTTGTCTTAGAAGACGCAAAAGACGCAAAACCATTGGCACAAGCTTTATGTGCTGGTGGTTTACCTTGTGCTGAAGTAACATTTAGAACAGCTGCTGCCAAAGAATCGATTGCCTTCATGCGTAAAGAATTTCCTGAAATGTTAGTCGGAGCTGGAACTGTATTGACTGTTGAACAAGTGGATGAAGCATTAGAAGCTGGGGCTCAATTTATCATCAGTCCAGGCTTTGATGAAGATGTAGTAAAACACTGTATCGAAAAGAATGTGCCAGTAACTCCAGGAACATGTACGCCTAGTGATGTACAAAAATGTTACCGATTAGGGTTGGATGTAGTAAAATTCTTCCCTGCTGAAGCAGCCGGTGGATTGAAAATGATCAAATCCATCGCAGCTCCATATACACAAATGAAATTCATTCCAACTGGTGGAATCAACGCAAACAATATGAAAGACTACTTAGAATACGACCGTATCTTAGCCATTGGTGGTAGCTGGATGGTGAAAGGTGATATAATTAAGAGCGGTGATTTTGACAAAGTGGAAGCTTTGACAAGACAAGCCGTAGAAAAACTTAGGGAGGTTCGTTGATTATGAAACAAAAAGTAGTCACTTTTGGAGAGATTATGTTGCGTTTAGCACCAGAAGGATATTATCGCTTTGTACAAGCCGATACTTTTGGTGCAACTTATGGTGGTGGAGAAGCCAATGTAGCTGTTTCTTTAGCTAATTATGGTTTTGATGCCAAATACGTAACTCGTCTTCCAAATCATGAAATTGGCCAATGTGCCATCAA
>NZ_JACRWH010000066.1:0-10147 GCF_014306155.1 Holdemanella hominis
TGGCGATAGCAAAGTGGACACACCTGAACTCATCCCGAACTCAGAAGTTAAGCACTTTCACGGCGACAATAGTTGGGCTTGCCCCTGCGAAGATAGCTAGCTGCCGGGTCCTTTTTTTTACACAAATGCAGTTGTTTGTCTGCTTTTTTTTTATGCGTATCTAGCGTATAATACAAATATGCATAAAATTTTGAAATATTGTAAATCAAAACCTATCTATATTATCTTAGCTGTATTACTCCAATTTTTTACATTGTTCTTTTTGGTGAGCTATTTTAGTCAAAAATTCTTTATTGTTTACTATATCTTGATCATATTTAGTCTATGCGTCTGTATGCATATCATCAATCGTGATTCGGATTCCAGTTCTAAATTATTATGGGTTTTATTGATTATGTCTTTTCCAATCTTTGGTGGCGTTGTTTACTTATTACTTGGAAATCGTAAGATTCCAAAGGCTTTAATGATCAAAGATAGACAGGCATATTCAGACTATAAAAAGTATGCTCTTCAAAACATTGAAATTTTAAGTGATCTTCATGAAGATGACTATGTCTTAGATAAAATGACATCCATGGCATGGACAAATGGATATTTTCCTGTTTATGACAATTGTTTGTTAACTTATTTTCCTTCTGGTGAAGAACAATATCAGGCTTTTATTCAAGAATTAATTAAAGCAGAAGATTTTATCTTTATGGAATTCTTTATTATCAATAAAGGAGTTATGTGGAATACCATTCTACAGATCTTAATGGATAAAGCCGCTATGGGGGTAGATGTTCGTGTTATTTATGATGATATGGGATCTTTGACCTATTTACCTAGAGATTATGCGAAATGCTTGAATGCGCGTGGCATTAAAACACATGCATTTAATCCATTACGACCTCAACTGGCTATGGCAATGAATAATCGAGATCATAGAAAAATTCTAGTCATTGATGGTAAGGTGGCTTTTACAGGAGGTTGCAACATTTCCGATGAATATATCAATACGAAAAAACGCTTTGGCTATTGGAAAGATATGGGTTGTATGATCAAGGGGGCTGGTGTTGAAATGTTTACCATTTCATTCTTACAAATCTGGAACTATCAAGCCAGTGAATATACATCGTATTCGCATTTTATTCAAAATCGTGAAGTCTTTTCATCATTAAAGAATCCTGGATATATCATTCCATTCTCGGATTCTCCAACGGATGAGAATAACACAAGTTTAAATATGCATTTGAATATGCTTGGCTGTGCCAAAGACTATTGTTGGATCACAACGCCATATTTAATTTTGGATTCAGAAATGATTTCATCTCTAAAACTCGCTGTATCCAATGGTGTAGATGTACGAATTGTTGTTCCTGGAATTCCGGATAAAAAGATGGTGTATGAAGTCACAAAAGCCAACTTTGATACATTGATCAAAGCAGGTGTTAAAATTTACGAATATACACCCGGATTTATTCATGGCAAAGTTTGCATCATTGATGATTCAAGTGCTTTAGTAGGTACAGTGAATATGGATTTTAGATCGTATTATCAACATTATGAATGTGGTGTATGGATGCATGAAACTGCTTGTTTGACAGATATAAAAAATGACTTTGAAGAAATATTTAAAGTCTCGCATGAAGTTTCATTAGAGGAATGTGTAAACACAAATCCAGCTGTGAAAGTATATCGAAATATATTAAAGGTATTTAGTCCTATCATGTAGGAATAAATACCTTTTTTTCTATTTATGAATCATTTTTTCGGGTTGCACATACAAATCGAATTCTTCACTTGTCAAATAACCCAAATCTAAAATGGATTCTTTTAAAGTTAAGTTATTTTTGAAGGCATGTTGGCTTGCATGTCCTGCTTTCTCATAGCCAATCACTGGATTTAAACAAGTGACTAACATTAATGAGTTATGTAAATTTTTATCCATAGTTTCTTTATTGGCCTTTAAACCATCTAAACAATGGACGGTGAATGAGTGAATCGCATCACTTAATAATTGAATGCTCTGATCCATATTGTAGGCTATCAATGGCATAAAGACATTTAATTCAAAGTTTCCTTGGCTTGCCCCAATACCAATCGCCGTATCATTTCCCATGACCTGTACGGCAACCATAGTTAAGGCTTCACATTGAGTTGGATTGACTTTACCTGGCATAATACTAGATCCTGGCTCATTGCTAGGAATATTAATTTCATGAATGCCACTTCTTGGTCCGCTCGCAAGCCATCTTATGTCATTCGCAATCTTCATGCAGTTAGAGGCAAGACCTTTTAAAGCTCCACTTGTATATACCATGGCATCTTTACTTGTTAGAGCATGGAATTTGTTTGGATCTGGTACAAAAGGAAGATGTGTCTTTTCAGAAATGATCTTTGTGACGACTTCATCAAAACCTTCTGGACAGTTGATGCCTGTACCTACAGCGGTTGCACCACAAGCTAGTTCATACACATATTTTAAGCTATCAATAATTTGAGCTTTACTATGCTCAATCATAGAACGGTATCCACTTAATTCTTGTGAGAAATATAATGGTGTGGCATCTTGAAGATGAGTTCTACCAATTTTAATAATGCCTTCGTTTTCTTCTTCTAGTTTTTTGATTTGATTAATCATTAAATCCAATTGTGGAAGTAGCTCAGCATTGATTTTTTGTGCCACCATGATATGTAACGCAGCCGGGAACGTATCATTTGAACTTTGGGATGCATTAACCGTATCGTTTGGATGGAGAATATTTTCCTTTGCGTATTCATTTCCTAACATGGAAATGACTTCATTGGCATTCATATTGGTTTGTGTTCCAGAACCTGTTTGCCAAACATGTAAAGGGAACTGGTCTAAATATTGTCCGTCTTCGATTCTTTGACATATTTCGATAATGGCTTCACATTGTTTTTCAGTAATTTTATTGAAATGAAGGTTGGCTTTGGCACACGCTTCTTTCAATATCGCAAAACTATGAATCAAAGAGGCAGGCATTAATTCCTGTCCAATCTTAAAATTCTCTAAACTTCTTTGGGTTTGGGATTTCCAATATTTGTCAGCTTCGACTTTGATTTGTCCTAAGCAATCTTCTTCTATACGATATGTACTCATTTTGTTCACCTCTATGAAGTAGTTTAACATTTTTTTAAAAAATTGTCTGTATACATGTTACAATAGATACGTAAAATAAAAGGAAATGAGGAATACTACATATGCGAATGAAGGAGCCATATGAAGCTTATTTAGATGATTACAATTGTTTGGATGTTTATATGTCCAAAAATTTTTTTGGTGGAAAAAGTCGTATTTTCCATATGAAAGATACAAAGGATCGTATTATTCCGTTGACGATTCAGTCTCAAAGTGATCTATATAATGGATATACGCATTATTCATTGTCATTAAACGGGAACTTGGAAATTGGTCAAGAATATACTGTGTATGATGAACATTGTAAAACTTGTGTTGCCAAATACTCTCATATTGTTAAAACAGAGCGTTTTGCGAAAGAGTACATGTATGAAAAAGAGGATCTAGGAGCTACATATACACCGGAAAAGACAACCTTTAAAGTGTGGGCACCCACAGCTCTTGCCGTACATGTAGGATATGTCTTAAACGGAAAAAAGATTGTTGAATCGATGGTTCGGCAGGATAAAGGGGTTTTCTCGCTTACTGTCAATAAAGATTTAAATGGAGTTCACTATTCTTACTTAGTACGTGTGAATGGAGAATATAAAGGGGTAACAGATCCTTATACTTGTTTTAGTGGTCCGAATGGCCAATATAGTGTGATTGTAGATCCTAAGAGTTTAAAACTACCAAAAAAAATCAAATTGAAGCCAATGGATAGTGAATGCGATGCGATTATATATGAGGCAAGTATTCGTGATATGACAAGTCAAACTGGAATTGGAGTGAGTCATCCAAAAAAATTTGTGGGCTTTACGGAAGAAAATGAAATCACAAAAGCACACAATACAGGTTTTAGTTATTTAAAATCATTAGGTGTGACACACGTACAATTGATGCCTGTATTTGACTTTGGCAGTGTGGATGAAGTGTATCCTAATATTTTCTATAACTGGGGCTATGATCCTGTACAATATCGTTGTTTGGAAGGGGCCTATTCACTAGATCCAAAGAATGCGAAGTTACGTATCGAGGAGTTTGCGAATTTGGTACATGATTGCCACAAGGCAGGCATTCGAGTGAATTTGGATTTAGTGTTTAATCATGTGTATGTCAAAGAAAATTTTGCGTTAGAAAATATGGTGCCAGATTATTATTTCTTAATGAATCGTGAAGGTGAATTTTCGAATGGAAGTTTCTGTGGCAATGATATCGACACACAACCATATATGGCGCGTAAATATTTTTTAGAAACTTGTAAGAAGATCATTGAGTTATTTGATGTGGATGGTTTCCGTTTTGATCTAATGGGAATTCTAGATTATAACTTAATGAATGAGATTAGTGAAGAATGTAAAAAATTAAAACCAGATTTTATGATTTATGGGGAAGGCTGGAATATGCCAAGCTTTGTGGCGGAAGAGATTCGTGCTTCGCAACTGAATCAAGCTAAGATGCCACATGTTGGTCATTTCTCGGATCGTTTCCGTGAAGTTGTTCGTGGATCGAATGATGAGCTTTCACGAAAAGGCTTTGCGTCAGGACAAGCCGATTTATTCTATCAAGTAAAATGTGTAATGGCCGCAAGCTGTATGGACCATGTGTTTGATAGTCCAGCGAAAGTCATTAACTATGTAGAGTGTCATGATAATCATACGTTATGGGATAAAAACAGAGTATGTTGTCATGGGGAGAGTCGTGATTTAAGAGAAAAACGACAGATCATGGCCAATGCGATGGTATTACTTGCACAAGGGGTTCCATTTATTCATTGTGGTCAAGAGTTTGGTCGCACTAAACAAGGTTTAGGGAATACATACAATCGTTCGGATAACTACAATCGTGTTGATTATCAAAGAAGGGATCACCATATTGAAATTGTAGAGCGTACAAAGGAATTGATCCAGCTTCGTAAAGAACATCCTTGTTTTAGATTGAGTACGGTTGAAGACATTGAAAAAGGTGTTCAATTTGATTCGATCTATGATCAAGTCTTAGTCTATTCTTGTCAAAAAGGGGATGATCATTGTGTAGCTTTCTTTAATCCAACTAACATTCCTTATGATTATCATTTGGACCAAGAAGCTAGAGTCTTGTTTGATGATGGAAATAGCAATGCGTTAGAAGCACAGGATATTCATATTGCATCATTTAGTGTCGTCGTTTGTCAATTTGGCTTGACGGCGTAGAACTCAAAACATATAATATAGGTTAAATTGAGAAGGAGATAAACAATGGCAAAATTTTTTGAAGAACCATCTAGAACGTTCAGTGAGTATTTATTGATTCCTGGTTACACAGGTCCGGATTGTACACCGGATAAGGTGAGTTTGAAAGCGCCTTTAGTAAAATTCAAAAAAGGTGAAGAACCTGCACTATCTTTAAATATTCCAATGGTAAGTGCTGTAATGCAGGCTGTTAGTGGTGAAGAAATGGCTTGTGCACTTGCACGTGAGGGTGGAGTAAGTTTTATTTACGGTAGTCAAACAATTGAGTCTCAGGCCGCTATGGTTCGTAAAGTAAAATCGACTAAGGCTGGATTTGTTGGCAGCGATTCAAATATTAGCCCTGAAGCAACATTAGAGGATGTAATTGCTCTTCGTACTAAGACAGGACACTCAACAATGGCTGTTACTGACAATGGTCAAGCGGATGGTAAATTAGTAGGTATCGTAACAAGTCGTGATTATCGCGAAAGTCGTATGGATCATTCAATTTTGGTTAAGGAATTTATGACACCATTTGAAAAATTGATCGTCGGAGATGAAGATATTACATTGTCTGAGGCAAACGATTTAATCTGGGAACACAAATTAAATCAGTTGCCTATCGTTGATAAAGAACAACACTTAAAGGCATTTGTGTTCAGAAAAGACTATGAATCACACAAAGACAATCCAAATGAATTATTGGATGATAAAAAGCGCTACGTTGTAGGTGCTGGGATCAATACACGTGACTATGCGACTCGTGTACCTGCTTTAGTAGAAGCTGGTGTAGATGTTTTATGTATTGATTCAAGTGAAGGATATTCTGCATGGCAAGCTGAAACAATTAAATGGATCCGTGAACACTATGGTGACAGCGTGAAAGTTGGAGCTGGTAACGTTGTAGATGGAGATGGTTTCCGTTTCTTAGCGGATGCAGGAGCTGACTTTATTAAGATTGGAATCGGTGGAGGTTCTATCTGTATCACTCGTGAACAAAAAGGTATTGGTCGTGGACAAGCTACAGCTACAATTGATGTTGCGAAAGCTCGTGATGAATACTTTGAGGAAACTGGAATCTATGTTCCAATTTGTTCAGATGGTGGTATTGTACATGATTACCACATCACACTAGCATTGGCATTTGGTGCTGACTTTGTTATGTTGGGTCGTTACTTTGCACGTTTCAAAGAAGCTCCAAATAAGATTGTAAGTGTAAACGGAAATTACATGAAGGAGTACTGGGGTGAAGGTAGTGCTCGTGCTCGTAACTGGCAAAGATATGATGTTGGTGGAGACAAGAAAATGTCTTTCGTAGAAGGTGTTGATTCGTATGTTCCTTATGCAGGTAGCTTAAGAGATAATGTAGGTCTATCTTTGTCTAAGATTCGTCATACAATGTGTAACTGTGGATGCTTAACAATACCTGAACTTCAAAAAGATGCCAAGGTTACATTAGTATCAAGTACAAGTATTGTCGAAGGTGGAGCTCACGACGTTGTTGTTCGTGATGAACATTTCGACGCAAAACCACAATAATCTCAAAAGGACTTCGGTCCTTTTTTTCTTTATGAAAATACCTTATAATATTTGTATGGAAAAACAAAATGATTTATTGATGGATTCAAGTATCCTCTATCGAAGTACACAGAAATATTATGATAAGATGCTGCAAGATTTGAATTTGAGTTATGCCCAGCTTCCAATCTTGATTGAAATCTATGAGAATGAAGGTATTTCCCTCCAACAAATCGTACAGGTTGGTGGATATGATAAGGGTACAGTCACAAAAAATGTTCAAAAATTGAATACTTTGGGTTATGTTTCCATCTTAACAAGTGCCAAAGATAAGCGTGTTAAAGAATTATATACGACGGCACTCACCAAAAAACATATATCTGAAATCTATGGGATTCGTAGAGACTGGTGGCATCATATTACACAAGATTTAACGGCAGAGCAGATTGAAGTTTTTTCTACGTTTTATCAGACTTTATCCAATCATGCCAGAAGCTATGCGGATTTGGAGCAGACCAATCTGCAGTTTTATAAATTAAAAAAATTATCTTTATCGGATTATGATTCACATTTGAGTTGTTCTTTATATACAGGGGGATGTAATTTAAAGTGTCCGTATTGTCATTCGAGAGATTTGGTGTATTTAAAAGAAAACATGTATCCGATCGTTACGGAAAAAATCAATGAATATTTAGAGAGTCATCGCAAAGATTTAGATGGCATTTATATATCGGGAGGAGAGCCTTTGATGCATGAGGGGGTTGTTTCCTTTCTACAGTATGCCAAGACTTTAAACTATAAAATTAAGATTCATACAAATGGTATGTTCTATGAACGTTTAAAAACAATCCTTGCACAAAAATTGGTAGATCATGTCAGTCTAGATATCAAAAATGCTCCGAGTGCCTATGCGAAAACGTGTGGGGTTGAGGATATGGATCTAAAGGATATTGAGAAGTCTTTGGATTTGTTGAAGCAATCGGTTGTACCATATGACATTTGTGTAACTTTGGTGGATGAATTGCATAATCAAGCAACTATAGAAGAATTAGGAGAATGGATCCAAGGCGTTGATACAGTGATTTTACAGCCTTTTGAAGATAGAGAAACGACCATTGATCATTCGTTGCATCGACCTAGTTTTAAAGTTGTTTTAAAATATAAAAAGATATTCGAAAAGTATGTTAAACATGTAAAGATAAGGGGGGATCAAGCATGATTGAAGTCGAAAAAAGAGATGGGTCCATAGTTGTTTTTGATTCGTCAAAAATCTTTTCGGCCATATCCAAAGCGTTTGATTCTTTACATATGGAAAAAGATGATGCGATTATCAACTTACTGGTACTTAGAGCCACGGCTGATTTTCAAACGAAGATCAAAGATAATCGAATTAGTGTAGAAATGATTCAGGATAGTGTTGAAAAAACGTTGTCAGAATCTGGCTATTATCCGGTCGCAAAGACATATATTTTATATCGTAAACAAAGAGAAAATGTTCGTAAGATTCAATCGACGGCCAATGAATATATACATTTAGTCAATTCGTATTTACACGATAATATTTCTTTGGAAGATGAAAACTCCATGGCAACTTATTCTGTGGGTGGTTTGATCTTATCCAATTCAGGTATGATCACTTCGAATTATTGGTTGAGTGAAGTGTATGATGCCCAAATTACCAACGCACATAAAAATGGGGATCTATATATTCATAATATCAATATGTTGACGGGATGCAGTGCAGGCTGGTCTTTAGAAGATCTAATTTTAAAAGGACTTCCTTCTGTAAATAAGATGATTTCATCCCTTCCTGCCAAGCATTTATCGACGTTATGTAACCAGATGGTCAACTTTCTAGGAATCATGCAGAATGAATGGGCCAGTGCCCAATCATTCGCACATTTTGATACGTTACTCGTACCTTTTATTCATCAGGACAAACTATCTGCCAAGATGGTCAGTGATTGTCTTGAAAGCTTTATATATGGGATAAATATTCCTTCGAGATGGGGTACCCAAGCTCCTTTTAGTCAGATTACTTTGGATTGGAATGTTCCGCAAGAATTTATAAACAAAAAGGCAATTGTAGCCGGGTGTGAATGTGATTTTACATATGGAGATTGTCAAAAGGAAATGAAAATTCTTCATGATGCCTTATTTGAAGTTATCAATAAAGGAGATATTTCAGGTCGTGGTTTTCAATTTCCAATTATTGCCCTTTACTTAAATCCAGACTTTGATTGGATGCACGAAGAAGAGTTGTTTAAGGCTTGTGCCAAATATGGAACGCCTTATTTTTTGACAAAAGAAAAACAAGATGTAGAAGGATATTTTGGTTATAAACCTTTATGTGGAAGTATGGGGGTTGTGACATTAAACATAGTGCGCTTAGCGTATCTTTCAAGTAGTAAGGAAGATTTCTTTAAGCGTTTAGATAATTTAAGTGATGTGGCCCTTCGTTCTTTTGAAGTCAAGCGACAAGTGTTAAATCAATTGTTGGAAGCCGGCTTGTATCCGTATACCAAGGCCTATATATCGGATTTTAATGATCACTATGGTACTTTAGGTATTGTGGGTATGAATGAGGCTTGTTTGAATGCGAAATGGTTAAAGAAGAATTTGATGGATTTGGATGCACAAACTTTTTCCATGGAAGTGTTAGAGTTTTTAAATCACAAACTTTTAAATCAAAGTCAAAAAGTTAATTTAGAGGCTACACCGGCAGAAAGTGTATGTACGCATTTTGCCCAAATTGATAAGGAATTGTATCCAGAAATTCAAAGTCATGGATATTATACGAATTCAACGCATTTAGATGTCGCCAGTACGGATGATGTCTTTGAGGCTTTACATATACAACAAGATTTTCAAAATCAATATAGTGGAGCCACTTCATTTCCAGTCTTTATTGATCATGGAATCGAAGATTGGAAGATGGCGGCTTTACTTGTGAAGACCATTTATGAAAACTACGAGGTGCCTGTATTCACAATTACGCCAACATATTCGGTTTGCGAAGAACATGGCTATCTATTGGGTCATCAAGATATCTGCCCGAAATGTTCCAAATCAACCGAGGTCTATTCTCGTGTTTCAGGATATTATCGAAACTTAGAGGATTGGAATGAGGGTAAACAAAAAGAGTTTTCAAGAAGAAAGACATATTCGATTTAAGGAGCTAACTATATAAAATTCAAGTATTTTTTATGAAAAAGTTTGAAAATACAAAATAACTAGATTTTTTAGTTAGTTTTAAATTGATCTTTGAAAATGTGAATATTGGATTAAATTTAGG
>NZ_JACRWH010000067.1:0-9415 GCF_014306155.1 Holdemanella hominis
GGTTCTTTCAGTATGCATACACTAAATAAGTCGAATCACAACATTTAAGTCTTTTCTAAAATGTAACTCACATTGGTAAGCCGTATGCCTTAATAGGGCACGTATGGTTTGATAAGGGGTGGCAGAATTTAAACTCTGCCGCCTACTTTCTTATGGTATAATTTAATAAATTGGAGGAAATTGATATGAATTCAGAATGGTCATTAGACATATTGTACAAGGGATTTGATGATCCTAAATTTAGTGAAGATCTAACATCTTTTGAAAAGAAGGCAAAAGAATTGGATGAACTTTCAAAGACTTTAAGTCATGAAAATGAAAAGAAAGATCTTCTTCAAATTGTTAAAGTATTAGAAGAGTTTGAATTATTAGAAAAACATTTGAGTTGTTTTGGATCTTTGAGTCAATCCACAAATACGGCGAATGCGAAAGCAGCAGCAGCCATTGATAAAGTAGCTACTATCGCAAGTACAGCCAGTAAGGCTATGGCAGTATTCTCTCGCTATATTGCGGATATGAAGGATTTAAACAGCTATTTAAATTGTCCAGAACTTTGTGAATACAAATATTTTTTAAATGATATTCACGAAAGCGGAAAATATTTGTTAAGTGAAGACGTAGAAGAGGCACTTGCCAAAATGAATATTTCTGCAGGTTCTGCTTGGGAGAAGCAACAAAGTCTACTCACAAGTTCATTGGAAGTAGAATATGATGGTAAAAAGTTACCTTTGGCATCGGTTCGTAATCTAGCGTATGATGCAGATAAAGAAGTTCGTAAAGCTGCCTATGAAGCTGAACTTAAAAGTTATGCACCTATTGCGGATGCAGTAAGTTTTTCTTTAAACAACATTAAACTACAAGTGATTACCGAAGCTAAAATGCGTGGCTATACAAGTCCAATGGATATGACGCTACACCAGTCTCATGTATCCCAAAAAACATTAGATGCACTTCTTAGTGCAATGCAGAAATACTTGCCAGTATTCCATAAGTATTTGAAAAGAAAAGCTGAAATGTTAGGGTATGAAAATGGCCTTCCATGGTATGAATTATTTGCGCCAATTGGAAAATCAGCTACGACAAGTTTTACTCCAGAAACTACAAAAGAATATTTGGTTAATCATTTTAGACCATTTTCTGATGACTTGGCCGATATGATGGAAGAAGCTTTTGACAATAACTGGATTGATTTTTATCCACATAAAGGAAAAGTCGGTGGAGCTTTCTGCTGCAATATGCCGTTTGTGAAACAATCACGCGTATTAACTAATTTTGATGGAGGACTTGGTGACGTAGTTACTTTGGCTCATGAACTTGGACATGCATATCATGGATTAAACATTGAAAGTCATAGACCATTAAATTGGGAGTATTCTATGCCAGTTGCAGAAACGGCAAGCACATTCAATGAAAATATCATTATGAATGCAGTGATTGATGAAACAGAGGATAAAGAAGTTAAACTAGGTTTGATTGAAAATCAGCTTCAAGACTTATGTCAGATCATCTGTGATATTTATTCTCGTTACTTATTTGAAAAAGCCGTATTTGACAGAAGAAGTGATGAGTTCTTATTCAAGGATCAGTTGAATGAAATTATGTTGGACGCACAAAAACAAGCTTATGGCGATGGACTTGATCCAAATTGTTTACATCCATATATGTGGGTTTGTAAATCACACTACTATTCTTCAGATCTAAGTTATTATAACTGGCCATATGCTTTTGGTGGATTGTTTGCGCGAGGCTTAGTTGTGAAATATCAAGAGATGGGTAAAGAAAAATTCGTTCCTAAATACAAAGAGATGTTACACACAACAACGGTTGCATCGGTAGAAGATACAGCTAAAGTATTGGGTGTTGATTTAACGGATGAAGCTTTCTGGATTTCTGCATTAGAAACCGCAAAATCAAGAATTGAAGAATTTATCGAATTGTCGAAATAATTACTTGGAAACAAGCAATTATTTCTGCAAAAGTTTACAAATGATGATATAATCTATTGCGTTCGAATTTTTTCAAGGAGAGATTTAATGAGTACAGAAATGTTGATGAAAAATAGAGAACGTTTTATTAAAAACGTAAACAGTAATGAGAATGGTGCAGCCGCCCTTTCTTTAAGATTATTTTGTTACGCTAGATTTATGGCAGTAAAAAACCCGTATGCAGAAACGCATGACTGGGTATATGAAAACGAATTGACAAGTGTCCAAGCCAATCAATATGTATTCCGCTTACTGGATGGAAGTACAGAAAGACCATCTATGGATATGTTGATTCGTAAATTAAAAAGTGTTCGTTTGGTTCGTGATAGTGAAATGAATGGTAGAAAAATTTATGTTATCAAGTTCACGGATATCGAAATGGAAGAATTGATGAACAAGAGCATTATTGATAAGCCAAGCGAAAAGTTATTAAAAGAAAAGAAGTCTTCTGTAAAGAAAGAAAGAGAAGAAGTAGTAAATTCATCTTGGAAGGACATCTTTTTGAAAAATAGTAAAGGTGAGAACTTACAGATGTTACGTTTCTGGTTCTATATTCAATATAATGCTGAAAAGAATGGCAAGAAATATGTTTCTAGAAGCCTAGCGTTAAGTGAAAGTGCAATTGAATATGTGTATAGGGGTATCCCTAAAAGAATGGAAGTTTTGCAGGATTTATTTGCACAAATGAAACAGATGAAGCTGGTTAAAGAAGATGTAGTTAAAAACGAAATAGTAGTTCGTCCAGCTAAACTAGAAGGCTTAGAAATCAAAAATTATATTAAGGATAAGCCTGTTGATTTAATGAGCTTTAATTACACGAATGTATAAGAAAACGACGAGATTTAGTTCTCGTCATTTTTATATATTTTATAATTGTTTTTGCCTGTTCGTTTTGTTTGATACAAGGCTTGATCGGCATGGTGATACAGTTCCATAAAGGTTGTTCCATTAGGGGCAAAGGCAATTCCAATGCTGATTGATAATTTGAAATCTTTTAATTCTTCAATCTTTAATTCATTGACTTTTTGAAGTAGAGACTGAATTCTAGATTCAGCAATATTTTCATCTTGAATTAGAATAATAAATTCATCTCCTCCAATTCTTCCAACAATATCACTCTGTCTAAAATGATTCTTAAAGAGTAAGTTCAAGTTTTCTAAGACTTTATCACCTACCGCATGACCATAATTATCATTAACGGATTTAAGGGCATCTACATCAAGAATCAAGAAACAACAATGTTCTTTATTATTTAGTTTTTGATCAATGAGTTTTTGCGTTGTTTCCTTATTGAAAATGGAAGTTAATGGATCAATTTCAGATAAATGAATCAAATACTTATTTTATCTTGAACTTGAATGAGCCAAATACACTATAAGACTAAATACGATCAATCCTAAAAATGTTGCCAATAAAGTTTCATAGTGAATAATAAATGTATATGATTCTTGAGCTGCATGAACCGGTACGATATAGCCGACCATCCAATCATTGATTTTTAGCGGGGAATAAGCTAAATATAAAGATTCTTTCTTTTTTGTTTGAGTTAAGATAAGATCTGATTTTTGTTTCTTAAAATCGGTTTTGATTTTCTTTTGATTACAGACATTAAATAAATTATCGACTATATTTAGCTTATGCTTTTTTTCATACTGTTTATCTTTAGTGATTAGATTTCCATCTTGATCGACAATAAAACTTTTTCCTTGTTCCTCAAACAGATCATCAAACAACATATTGCTAGTTTTATGACATTGTAAGAACCGCCTACTACACCAATGACTTGTCTAACTCTAAAGATGGGCACGCATAAAATAACACGTGTTTTTTGATCAACACTACTTTCTAATGGATCTGAAAGAGATTGATTGCCTTACATAGATTCTTTAAAATATCGACGATGAGCTACATTTTTTATGACTTCATTATCATACAGAGCATTTCCATTTGGATCGATGATTGCTGTTCGATTTAAATCTGTATTATTCATAAAGTCTTGAATTAAAGAAACATTATCCTCTGAAAATAAATCTTGAGATTTAGGTAGTTCTTGTGTAAGTACATTTAAATAGGAATAGTTGATATTTAATATTGTATTTAAATGCTCACTTCGCCTTACAACATGATAATCGGAGTTTTTCTAGAATTATTTTCAACCGTAATTGAAATGCCGTTAAAGAAGATCACGATTCCCATAATCAAAGTCAAAATGAAAGTAATAATTGCGACAATATAGTTCGTAATGAATTTTTTTCTTGGAAAATAAGGATCTTTCATATGGGAACTTCTTCTTCTAATTATATCAAGAATTATGTTAAAAGAGTATTAAATTATATACAACTAACTATTCTTTGTGAAATCTATCACATTTTCGTGTATTATATAAGGTATAAAGAAAATTGCTCCCAACATTAAGAGAATTCTGCGTGAAAGGTGCTTATAAGAAATTTGTAAGTAGAACTATGGCTATGCTCTTTTTGTGTGTGGAGTATGGCTTTTTTCTTTAAGAAGGAGATGAATATGGAAACACGTGTTGCCGTGATGGGAATTATTGTAGAAGATACAAATGCAGTGAATCTATTGAATGAAATTCTTCATGAATATAGTGAATATATTATTGGAAGAATGGGAATACCTTACAAACAAAAACATATAAGTGTAATTTCAATTGCTTTAGATGCCCCACAAAATACAATTGCTGCTTTGGCAGGTAAATTAGGAAATATACAAGGAATTAGTGTGAAAACAGCCTATTCCAATGTGATTAGCCATGATTGAAGCATATCGATTGATTGATAAACTTGAAAGAGAACACTCTTTAAGTTTATTAGAATATAAAACTTTAATTGAAGCTGAAAATGATGCTTTACGCCTATATGCTGCTAATAAAGCGAAAGAACAAGCTACGTTAATATATGGGAATTCAGTTTATGTACGTGGACTTATTGAAGTGGGAAATTATTGTCGCAACGACTGCTTCTATTGTGGGATTCGCAAGTCCAATTTAAATTGTGATCGCTATATATTAGCCGAAGAAGATATTCTGCATTGCTGCAAAGAAGGTTATGAACTTGGTTTTCGCACTTTTGTTTTGCAAGGTGGCGAAGGAATTTATAAAAAGGATTTTGTCACAAATGTAGTTCAAAAGATTCGTAGTGAATATCCAGATTGTGCGATTACCCTTTCTTTAGGTGAAGAAGATAGAGATACATTTAAGGCTTGGTTTGATGCGGGAGCCAATCGTTATTTATTAAGACATGAAACGGCAAGTAAAAATCATTATGCAAAGCTGCATCCAAAAAATATGTCTTTTGATCATCGTATGCAGTGTTTAAAAGACTTAAAGGAAATCGGATATCAAGTAGGATGTGGCTTCATGATAGGTTCACCTTATCAGACCAGTGAAACTTTGGCGATGGATTTGAAGTTTATTGAAACATTTAAACCTGACATGTGTGGTATTGGTCCTTTTATTTCGCAAAAGGATACACCGTTTAAAGATATGACGTGTGGAACTTTGAATCAAACTTTATTCTTATTGTCTTTGATTCGTTTGATTCAACCAAACATTTTACTTCCTGCTACAACAGCTTTAGGAACGATTGATCCTCAAGGAAGAGAAAAGGGAATTCTTGCGGGAGCCAATGTAGTTATGCCTAATTTATCGCCGGTGAGTGTCAGAAAAAAATATGCATTGTATGATAATAAAATTTGTACAGGCGAAGAGAGTGCAGAATGTAAAGATTGTTTATCAAGGCGTATGGATTCAATAGGATACAAGATTGTAACTGATCGTGGAGATATTAAAAAATAAAAGAGGAGATATAAAAAATGAGTAATTATAACCCAAAATCATTAAAGGCAGAAGAATTTATTAGTCATGAAGAAATTCTTGAAACAATTGAATATGCCGAAAAGAACAAACATAATGTTGAATTGATTGATCAAATTTTAAATAAGGCTCGTCCACAAAAGACAGAGCATGGTGTTCATTGTGAGGGTTTAACACACCGTGAAGCAAGTGTACTTTTAGCTTGTGACATTCCTGAAAAAGTAGAAGAAATGTATAAGCTTGCCAATGAAATTAAACAAGCATTCTATGGTAATCGTATTGTGATGTTTGCCCCATTATATTTATCAAATTATTGTGTAAATGGATGTGTATATTGTCCTTATCACATGAAGAATAAACATATTAAACGTATTAAATTAACACAAGATCAGATTCGTGATGAAGTTATAGCGCTACAAGATATGGGACATAAACGTTTAGCTATTGAAGCAGGCGAAGATCCAGTACACAATTCAATCGAATATATCTTGGATTCTATTAAAACTATTTATTCGATTCAACACAAGAATGGTGCAATTCGCCGTGTCAATGTAAATATTGCGGCTACAACGGTAGAAAACTATCGTAAATTAAAGGAAGCTGGAATAGGAACTTATATCTTATTCCAGGAAACATACAATAAAAAGAGTTATTTAGAGTTGCATCCAACAGGACCTAAACACGATTATGACTATCATACAGAAGCTATGGATAGAGCCATGGAAGGTGGAATTGATGATGTTGGATTGGGTGTATTATTTGGTTTGGAAGGCTACCAATATGAATTTGCCGGCTTAATGATGCATGCAGAACACTTAGAAGCTGTTCACGGTGTAGGTCCACACACAATTAGTGTGCCTCGTGTAAAACATGCAGATGATATTGATCCAGAAGCGTTCGATAATAGTTTGGATGATGAAATCTTTGAAAAGATTGCAGCATGTATCCGTATTGCCGTTCCATATACTGGAATGATTATTTCTACACGTGAATCTCAAGAAGTTCGTGAAAAAATGCTTCACTTAGGTGTATCTCAAATTAGCGGGGCAAGTCGTACATCTGTTGGTGGATATACAGAAGAAGAACGTCCTCATGATTCAGAACAATTTGATGTATCTGACCAAAGAACATTAGATGAAGTTGTGAACTGGCTGATGGAGTTAGGTTACATTCCATCTTTCTGTACGGCATGTTATAGAGAAGGAAGAACAGGAGATCGTTTCATGTCTTTGTGTAAGACAGGGCAAATTCAAAATTGTTGTCATCCTAACGCATTGATGACTTTATGTGAATTTTTAGTGGATTATGCGAGTGAAGATACAAAGAGAATTGGTTTTGAGTTGATTGAAAAAGAATTTAACAAGATTCCAAATGCGAAAGCTCAACAAATTGCTCGTGACAATGTGGATGCGATCAAGTCAAGCAATCGTAGAGATTTCAGGTTCTAATTATGTCTAATTTAAATAGTACGATAAGCGCAAATCGTACACACATTGGATTTTTCGGTTTAAGAAATGCTGGAAAATCCAGTGTAGTCAATGCGATTACCAACCAGAGTATGTCTTTAGTTTCTAATATAAAGGGAACTACGACAGATCCAGTAAAGAAATCAATGGAAATCTTGCCGATTGGACCTGTTGTGATTGTGGATACGCCGGGTATGGATGATGAAGGTGCTTTGGGTGAATTGAGAATCAAAAGAACGTTAGAAGTTTTAAAAACAATGGATATGGCCGTATTGGTCGTTGATGCGAATGTAGGTCTACAAAAAATAGATTTGGATTTGATTGACATGTTTAAAGAAAATAAATTACCTTATTTTATAGTTTTTAATAAGTGTGATTTGATTGAAGAAAAGAAAGAACTGGCTTCTAATGAAATCTATGTGAGTGCTCTAAACAATGACAATATAGATGGATTAAAGCAATTGTTGGCTAGTGTCGTAAAGAAACAGAAAGAAAAGACAATTATTGGTGATTTAATTGATTCGGGCGATGTTATTGTGCTTGTTATTCCAATTGATCAATCGGCTCCTAAAGGAAGATTGATTTTGCCTCAACAACTTGTATTAAGAGATATTTTAGATCATCATGCGATTGGTATGACTTGTCAGGTAGAAGAATTGGATGCAACCTTAAAGAAGGTTACTCCAAAACTGGTTATTACAGATTCCCAGGCTTTTAACAAGGTAAGTCAAATCGTAGATAAATCTATTCATTTAACTTCTTTCTCTATTCTTATGGCACGCTTAAAAGGAAGCTTATCTACAGTGCTTGAAGGGGCCAATCAATTGGATCATCTTCAAGATGGGGATTGTGTATTGATTAGTGAAGGGTGTACGCACCATAGACAGTGTGGTGATATTGGTACGGACAAGCTTCCAAAATGGATCTTGAATTATACAAAGAAGAATATTACGTTTGAATTTACTTCTGGACAAGGATTTAAAGAAGATCTTTCGAAATATAGTGTTGTGATTCATTGTGGTGCATGTATGTTGAATGAAAAAGAAGTGCAGTCACGCGTAAAAGAATGTAAGAAACAGCATGTGCCATTCACAAATTATGGTATTGCGATTGCGAAAATGAACGGAATATTAGATCGTTCTGTAGAGGTGTTTTAGATGAAGAAAATATATATATCAGCCGATATTGAAGGTATTTGGGGAAACAGCAATCCGGCAAATACATCTAAGAATGGATACTTATATTCTGAATATTGTACAAATATGATGAATGAAGTAAATCTTGTGATTGATTTATTGTTTCAAAATGGCGTAGAAGAAGTTGTGGTCAATGATAGTCATGGAAATATGGATAATCTTCTTCCTTCAAAATTAGATCCTAGAGCTGCTTTTGTGTCCGCAAATGGAGCTTATAAGGAATTTGGGATGATGGAAGGTTTAGATGATTCTTTTGATGGAGCATTATTTATTGGATATCATTCTCGCTGTAACTCATCAGGCGTTATGGCTCATACGATTTGGGGTACTATGGTACGAAAAATTGTAGTAGATGGGAAAGAACTCGGGGAAAGTGGCATAAATCGATTGTTGGCAAACGAATTTGGAGTGCCAGTTATCTTAGCAAGTGGTGATAGTGAATATGGTAAGCAGGTAGAAGAAGAACTTGGTTGTGTATTTGTGGAAACAAAGAAAACATTAAACAATCAGTGTGCTTTGTGTTGTAGCTTTAATGAGTTGAAGAATAGATATACATATGGCATTCAAGAAGCTTTAAAAGCAGATGAAAAACCAGCTATATCTTCATCTCACACAATGGAAATAACATTCCATCATAGTCGAAATGCGGATTTTGTATCTCGTATGGACAATGTAGAAAAGATGGATGATTGTACGGTTCGTATCAAAAAAGAAACATATAAAGATTTATATGCCTTGATGCGTTTTGTGATTAAAGTATGTAATGCGTATGCCTAAAATAAGAAAACCATTCTAGTGTTGGCGTCTAGAATGGTTTCTTTTTGTTTATTATTATTTTTTTAGGAGAGAGATATGAATATTGGTTTATTTCTATATTCATTGCCTTATCTTTAAGGCACTTATAGAATATCATCCCATGTTGTTATAATTTTAGTA
>NZ_JACRWH010000068.1:0-9283 GCF_014306155.1 Holdemanella hominis
TCCGTTTCTGAATAGGTAACATCCTTATAAGCACGATCAAAACAGATTTTGAATGCCTTATGAAGCATACAGTTATACAGTTCAAGATCCTTTTTAATGATGGATTCTGCTTCAGGTTCCAAATCTTTATAATAGATTCTTTGTGACATTGAAAAGACCTTCATAATGCAAGTCCTCCTGTTCTATCTGACTCTATTATACTATATTTAATGCAAGCTTAATAGATAGATTTGAGACTTTCTAAATTATTTTATTTTTATTATTATATCACCAATGTGAATATGTGATATTACCCATATTCTCACATGTTCACATTAAATTCACATTGACACTGCATTTTTATTCTATTTGGAAGGGTTTCATTCTATACTTCAATTATGGACACAACTTATCATCCAAACATTCCAATTGAAACTTTATCACTATTAGATTGTGATGTTTTAATACCATTTCACATGTCGTATTTCTCTGTTCCGAAACCAAAATCTTAATATACAAGAAAAGATGAGCAATTATTTACTCATCTAGTTTTTCAATTATTTTTTTAATGTAATAGGTTCTTAGTAAGCCAAAGATCAAGATACAGATTCCTACAATGGAAATGGCTTTTTCTTGATACAACAAGCCAAAAACAAAGACGACAATGCCAAGTCCAGCCAGCTGTAATTGTTTAAAAACAACCTTTTGTTTATCATTCATTAGCGAACAGTTACACCATTAGGCATTTCTTTTGCGACAGTGACAAATGACAAGTCTTTGTCATCTGTAGCACACAAAATCATACCATATGATTCTACACCACGTAATTTTACTGGTTTTAAGTTTGTCACTACGACAACTTGTTTTCCAATCAATTCTTCTGGCTTGTAGTGTTTCGCAATACCACTAACGATTTGACGGACTTCACCACCCAAATCAACTTGTTCAACCAATAAACGATCTGCCTTTGGATGTGGTTCACACTTCAAAATCGTACCTACTTTGAATTGTAGTTTTGCAAAATCATCAATCGTAACTTCTTCTACTTTTTCTTCTTTTTTAGGTGCTTCTTTTTTAGCTACTTCTTTTTCTTTATTAAACTCTTCCATAAATTTCTTTTCATCAATACGCGCAAACAATGGTTCACACTTTTCAACTACATGAATATCTGTTTCTAAGCTTCCAAAAGATTCAGAAGAATCTAAATCCGTTACTTTTGTATTTAAATATGCAAACATCTTTTCTGCAGTTTCAGGTAAGAATGAATGTAATAATACTGCTGAAATACGAATAGATTCTAATAAGTTATATAAAACAGTAGCTAAACGATCTTGTTTTGATTCATCTTTTGCAAGTACCCAAGGCATTGTTTCATCAATGTACTTGTTTGTACGACGAAGCAATCTGAATACTTCATCTAATGCATCACCAACACGAAGTTCTTCCATCTTAGCTTCTACTTTCTTCTTAGTTTCTAAAGCACAAGCTTTTAATTCTTCATCGACTGCTTCACATACATTTGGATTTTTGACTAAACCACCAAAATATTTATTTGACATCGCAATTGTACGAGATACTAAGTTTCCTAAAATGTTTGCCAAGTCCGAATTAATTCTTTCAATCATTAATTCCCAAGTAATCGTTCCATCTTGTGCAAATGGCATTTCGTGTAAACAGTAATAACGAACAGCATCTACACCAAAGTGAGCCACTAAATCTTCGGCATAAATCACATTACCTTTTGATTTAGACATTTTGTCACTTCCCGTAAGCAACCATGGATGCCCGAATACTTTCTTAGGTAAAGGTAAATCCAAAGCCATTAAAATAATTGGCCAATAAATTGTGTGGAAACGTAAAATATCTTTACCAATAATGTGTGTTGCAGGCCAGTATTTGTTGAACTTTTCATCACTAACACCATTGGCATGATAGCCAAGTGTAGTGATATAGTTGCTTAATGCATCAATCCAAACGTATACAACGTGTTTTGGATCAAAGTCAACAGGAACTCCCCATGTAAATGATGTACGAGATACACAAAGATCTTGTAATCCCGGACGCAAGAAGTTATTCAGCATTTCATTCTTACGAGATTCTGGTTGAATGAAATCAGGATGATCTTCAATGTATTTAATTAAGCGAGCCGCATACTTTTGCATATTAAAGAAGTAGGCTTCTTCTTTTGCCTTCTTAACTGGACGACCACAATCTGGGCAACATCCATCTACCAATTGAGATTCTGTCCAGAATGATTCACAAGGCGTACAATACCATCCTTCATATGTTCCTTTATAGATATCTCCTTGATCATATAAACGTTTAAAAATGCTTTGTACTTCTTTTACGTGATAATCATCTGTAGTACGCACAAAATAATCATAGCTTGTATTCATTAAATCCCAGTTTGATTTAATTTGAGCAGCCACACCATCCACGAATTCTTGTGGACTTACACCTGCAGCTTTTGCCTTTTCTTCAATTTTTACACCATGCTCATCTGTACCTGTCTGAAAGAATACATCATATCCTTGTGCTCTTTTAAAACGAGCAATCGCATCCGACAAGATAATTTCATATGTATTCCCAATGTGAGGTCTACCTGATGTATACGCAATTGCCGTTGTTAAATAAAATGGTTCTTTCTTTTGTGTCATCTTTATTTCCTCCTATCATACAAATAAAAAAAGCCTTCATCCAAGGACGAAAGCTTCGTGGTACCACCTTAGTTTGTGTTTTCACACCTCAAGCTGTTAACGCCAGCATACGTCTTTACCTACCTATCGATAAAGAAGCTCCAAGACCATCTTCTCTATATATTGTACGCAGATTCACACCAAACCATCTGCTCTCTTTAGTACGCCATATAAATACTCTTCTTTTCTAAGCTTATTGACTTGTTTATTATACGCTATACAACGTATTTTGAGCAAATTTATTTCGCAGCTTTTGTCAAAATTTTTACCAATGGTAAAGCTTTTTCAGGACAATTTGAAACACCCATATGATATTTTGGCTTTGTAGGACCATGATAATCACTACCACAAGATACGAATAATTTGCGTTTCTGAACAATTTTCAACGCAGCCGCAACCGTTTGTTCATGAATATCATTAGAGAAGCATTCCACTCCATCCATACCTAAATCCACAATTTCTTCTAAAACATCATCTGAAATATAATCTAAATGCCAGCTTGATAAAATCGCAATACCTCCAGCACTATGAATCGCATCAATTACTGCTTTCGCATCCGGATAGTTAGCCTTTACATAACAAGGTCCATTCTTACCAAATACATCGGTTTCAAAACGAGACATCGCAACAGTCTCACTTTCACAACTATCAATATACTTCTTCACAAAAGGCAATAAACGCGTTCTTTCGTTATGGAACACCATCTTTGTGATTTCTGCTGGTGTAATAGTTTGGAAACGAGAATTTGAAATTAACGAATCTACATCAATACGAATGTCTGAGTAATTTTCGAATTTTTCAACACGCTCCATGGATAAATCTTTTTCACGCTTCAAAGAATTTTGTTCTAACACTTCAAACGCTTCATTCGTCCAGTCAATATAATAACCTAGAATACGTACTCGCATTCTTTTATATTGTGCATCCACTTCCACGCCTGGAATATATTGAATGTTGTACAAACTTGAAAAACGAACCGCTGCCGCATTTGCCCTTGCACAGTTGTGGTCTGTGATTGAGATAACTTCCAAGCGATTTTCTTTGGCTTGTTTGAATAATTCTTCTACATCATAATAACCATCATCACTGTAGTTTGAACGAATATGTAAATCGATTGGAGTCACAACCAACTCTTCTTTTACTAAAGCTGGTTCTACCTTTGTTTCAAAACGAATTTCCTGATCTGGTTCATTTACAGGAACCAAACCAAAAATCAAATCAAATAGAGTTTGTTGGTTTGGAGTGATTAGGACAACAATACCATTGATGACCCACCATAAAATGACTCCCGGCACTTGATAGAAGAACCCTAAAATCATCAAAGGAAGACCAAATCCCAATGCTTGTCGCAAAATCAAATTGATTGGCATCGCCTCTTTTTTATTTCTACGAACCAATTTCAAATCCATGATGGCATATCCAAATGATTGCCCATTTGTTCGTGCTGTAAAAAACGCAAGTAATAATACACTAGATACAAATAACAAGGCAAACATTAAGTAGAATAATAAATCAAAGAAGTGTGGTGGAATCAATCCACACATAATTAATAAAAACTCAAGAACCCATATATAAACAGGCAATAAGCAAATGTTGACATCCATCAAAAACGCAAAGAAATGATTTTGGTAATCTCTTAGATTCCGTTTTAATGGAGTGGCATATTTATATCCACCTGCACGATACAATTTCGATTTTTTTTGAAAGTATGCTAGAGTTAGATCTTTAAAATTGTATTTCTGTTGTTTCATAAAATTATAAGCCTTTCTTTCGTTATTATAACAATTTTTAAGCATGAAAAAAAGGGCCATAGCCCTTAATCTTGTTTTCTTAAACGTTTTAGTGCAAATGTTAATACACCTAAAGACATCATACATAACCATGAATAAATCGTTACATTTGTGTTTGTTGATGTATTTACAGGCGTATATTTTCCTGCATTCATACTAAATTTTTGTGCTTCCTGCAGCAAACGCTGATACTTTTTACCAACTTTATTCACCAATTCTGCATTCACTGCATTTTTATCAGTTACAGATAATTTTACCCAGCTAGGCATCGCAGAAAGAATCTTTTGATAATTCAAGTTGTTGGCACTTGTAAAGATATTTCCACTTGTACTCGTTAAATATGTCTTAATGAAATTATCAGCTGCCGTACTTGTAATCTCTTGTTTGACTACCGTTTCCACTTTTGCGGCGTCCACCTTCTTTGTTTCTACAGCTGGAGCCACAACTTGCGGCTGTTCTTGTACAACGGATGTTTGCACCAATAATTCATTACTTGTTTCTACTTTTCGTGCAACCTTTTCTTCTAAAGTAACCACCTTGTATACAAAGTTTGTATTATCGTCTAAATATGCATTTAGATGTGCTAGCGTTTCATCCACTTTTGCCTGTGTTGATTCATCATTTGAAAGTACAAGACTACAATCATCCAATTCTTTCTTGAAGTTATTATAAGACTCTTCTTCAAGCATATCCTTATTGGATTCTAAGACTTCACTAGCTTCCTGCACTTTTTCATTCAATTTAGAGAAATCCGCTTTTTTAACTAAGGAAGCAGCTGCCGCATTTAAAGCAGACTGTGCCTTTTCAATGTCTTCAACAGTACTTGCTCCATTTTCTAACACCTTTTTAGCTTCATTCAAACTTGTTTCATATGCCGTATAGCTTCTATTAGTATAGCTATCCTTTGCATATGTACTTGATTGATCTACGATAGCTTTTAATCCAGAAACATTGATCAATGCTTTTTTTGCATTATCCAGCTTCACTAACTCTTGTGTAAGTTGTTCTAAAGTTGAAGTTGTTGATTGAACCAAAAGGCTGGATTCATCCATCACCGTTTTTAAAGCGGCATAGCTATCTGCAGTAAAGATTGTAGAATCTAAACTTTGTGCATCTTTTAAAGATGTATCTAAAGCTGTTTTAGCGTTTAAAACCAATGTATTTGCCTCAGCTACAACAATTTCATATGCGCTTAATTTACATCCTTCAGCTTTTTTCATACCTGCATTTGCGTATGCTGTTTCATAAGCTGTTTTGATTTGATCCTGATTTTCTTTAGTCAAGGCTTTGAACAATTGATCTCCTGTTAATACGAAGGAATAATTCTTTTCATCCACCTTAGTGATCAATGTATATTTTTCTACATCTTTATTTGTACTATCTTTAACAATTTCTTTTGTACTCAAATATTGTTTGATAAAATCATCTGCAGTAATTGTCTGTTGGGCTTTTTCTTCTAATTTTACTGGCTGTACTTGTTTGGCAAGCACATCCATATTTGGATTTGAAGCCACACAAACTGCTACAGCACTTGCGACACAATAAACCTTTGCTTTATTCACGACAAACCCTCCATTCCATTTCACTATTTTACTCCCAAAATATCAATTGGTCTAGTCCCAATATTCAACAACAAACTTTCGAGACCACGCATCCGTTGCTTCTAATTGATCAATTGTAGGATTTTCAATATATTTTGCCTGCTTACAAGCTTGTTCAATACTTTCTTCAATTTGTAAAAATGAAATCTTTTTATCCAAAAACAGCTGTACTGCCTGTTCATCCGCTCCATTAAATACGGCACCTAGATTTCCTTCTTTTTTACCAATTTCATAGGCTAGTTTCAACATTGGATAACGAACATAATCCATTTCTTTAAAGTTCAAATTCATTGTTTTTGTCATATCCAAAGGATGATCTTCCTTTAACCCCGGACGATCTGGATAACATAACGCATATTGAATTGGTAAACGCATATCCGCTGATCCAAGTTGTGCAATAATTGCGTTGTCATTGTATTCAACCATAGAATGCACGATACTTTGACGATGTAACACTGTATCGATTTTTTCATATGGCAAATCAAATAAATAGTGTGCTTCAATCACTTCAAAACCTTTATTGACCATTGTTGCACTATCCACTGTTATTCGTTTTCCCATATTCCAGTTTGGATGTTTTAAAGTCTGTTCTACTGTTACATCGCTTAACTCATCCCTTGTCTTATCTCTAAAACTACCGCCACTTGCCGTAATAATTAAACGTTTCACATCTTCACTACGATTTCCCTGCAAGGATTGGAAGATGGCAGAATGTTCTGAATCGATTGGATATAGTTTGGTGTTTGTTTCCTGCAATGCCTGACGCACCAAAACACCGCCCGCAACCAAGCTTTCTTTATTAGCCAATGCCACATCAATTCCTTTTTTTAAAGATGTTAATGTAGGCTTTAATCCTCTAAATCCAACAACGGCATTCACCAACAAATCATATTCACAGTTTTCAATACATTGAACCATGGCTTCATTGCCACTATAAACAGTTACACCACTTAATTTTTTGGCCTTTGAAACATCTGAAATACCAGCTACCTGAATGGTTGAATGTTTATCAATAATTTTCTGCATTACATCCACTTGATGTCCAGCCGCAATACCAACTAGACAAAATTGGTCTGGATGTTGTTCAATCACATCCACTGTTTGTAAACCGATAGAGCCTGTAGCTCCTAATAATAGTATTCTTTTCATAATTCATCACCTGTACTTATCATTTTAACACAATACAGATAAAAGATGTGGTTAAATAGTAATTGGAGGTAAATTATGAAAGGCAATGATTTAACACATACTATTTCGGAAGATATGACCGTCTTTCCGGGTAGTGAAACACCAAAATTAACCACAAAAAGCACCTACGAAAAGGATGGTTTTAAAGAAACACTCCTTCAAATGTATTCTCATGTAGGAACACACATGGATCCACCTGCCCATATTTTTACGAACCAAAAGACTTTAGATCAATTTTCCCCAGAACAATTCATCGACAAAGCTCTTGTCGTTGATTGTAGAGATTTAAAAGAAGGACAAGCCATCACAATCGATAAAATCGATATAGATAAAGCCAAGTTGGCTGATTTTCTTCTCTTTAATCTTGGTTGGGATAAACGTTGGAATTTAGATACCTATTTTAATGATTACCCGTGCATAGATAACACAGTATTAGAATTCATTCTAAATAGTAATTTCAAAGGCATTGGCTTTGACGTAATGGGATTAGAAGACCCCCTGTGTGATGAAAATCTGACACGACACAAAGCGTTATTTAAAGATACAGATATTGTGAATATAGAAAATCTCACACATTTAGAACAATGTGGTGATGAATTATTTTGGTTTAGTTGTTTCCAACTTAAAATTGAAAACTGTGATGGCATTCCTATTCGAGCGATTGCTTAGTATGAATAAAGACCGGATCACCGGTCTTTCAATTTTTTTCTTTCCATTATATAATTGTTTATCAGCTTCAATAAACCAATCATTCCATTTATGTATATCTTTGTGGTATGGTGCACATCCAATACTCACATCTAAGTCAAAGGGAAAAGATAGTTTTTTTATATACGCATGAATTCTTTGGCACAAACCTTCTACATCATTTCCTTTATACACAATCACAAATTCATCCCCACCATAGCGAGCAATAAAATCACTTTTTTCAATACAAGATTCTTTTAAATAGTTCGCAATGGCCTTTAATGCTAAATCCCCTTGCACATGTCCATGCTCATCGTTGATTTTCTTAAATCTATTCACATCCAGCACTAACAAGTACATATTTAAATCTTGACTTCTTCCACACTCAAATAAATGCTGTTCCCTACGATTACAGTTATTCAATTGTGTTAATGGATCCATAGAAATCATTTGTTCTTCCAAACTAATATATACAATAAGGATACAAAGACTAGTTCCTACACAAAAAACTGGAATGTCACGAAAAAAATCTTGCATTATGCCAATCAACAATAGTGACACCATATAAATGTCTAAAATTTGATTCGATTTCTTTTGTTGATAATTCTTTGCCTTACGGCTATACACACAAGCTTGATAGGCTCCAACCATAAAATAGAGATCGTTTATAAATACATGCAAAATATAGAGTGGTCCTTCTCGAAACTTTCCATATGAATCGATTTGAAATAAACATCCATCCAATGTTTTCACAAGTAAAAGGACAACGCTTGCAAACACAGGAATCATTGCGAATATCGTTTGCGATTTCTTTAAATAATGAACTTCAAACATTATTTGGATGTAATTAAACCAAGAAAGTATGCATAGAGAAAAGAACAGGAAGCTCATTTCATTTAGAAACAGGTCCTGACCATTTGTCGTCATTCGTACTAAATCAGTTTAAAAATATAATACATGTACAAAGACAACCGCAAAAAACTAACTATTTGACTGTTTTTCATCATGGAATGATAGGTTTTAAAACCTAGATTCAACATGATAGCTACACATATATAGTAGATTTACGCAAAACGAATTTAGTTCATAAAACCATTTTATCATGAAAAACAGATCATATCCAATGTCATTAAGTTAAGAAATGGCATCTTTGAGAAGAACACAAAAAATGTGCTCCTCTTTTTTTTGTAGAAAATTTGAATTTTTTTGTTGACATACAGATTGAAATGTGTGGCCTATTATCATTTCTGATAATAGGCCAATTGTTTATAGGTATATGTTTTTGGAGGTACTTATGAACAATTATAAATCGTTAAAAAAGCAGTTAAAATTCTGCATCAAA
>NZ_JACRWH010000069.1:0-9276 GCF_014306155.1 Holdemanella hominis
CGTACTTAGTATATTGTGTTCATCCCTTTTTGTATACAAAAAGGGAAACAACTTAAAGATAAATACAAATAAATCAAGGTAGTTGTATTTGTATCAAAATGTTGATTTTTGACACTACCTTTATCAATAGGAGGAAATTTTATGTCAAACTTTAAAAAAATATTAGTATCAATATTAAGCTGTTTAATGCTTGTAACTTCAATTAGTATGCCATTACATGCACAAGAAAACACTCTTCAAAGTTCAAATAGTCCAGATCAAATTGAAGCTAGATGGTGGCCTGGGAATCCAAATCCAGAACCAGGGAGTGAGGCTTGGTTGCAACTGTACGGATATAAAACCCCTGGTAATCCTACTATAGCTAGAAAATGTGCACTTGAAGCTTTAGGTGGAAGTTTTGGAGCATCATCAATTGCATCATGGATTGCTGGTGGCACTTTTACTGTATTAAATTTTGCCCGAACATTTGGTGCTAGTTGGGCTGTCGGCTATTTAGCTTGTATAATTCGATATATGTAATATATCTTTATGAAAAAACTTATAAAAAGTTGTTTTGAGAAAATAAACATTTTCTTTACTCAAAATGAGAAACTAAGTTATATATTAGGTCGAGTTTCTGCTTATATTTTATTATTTGCAAATGTTATTTTATCAACCTATTATAGCCATGACTTACTAATATACATTTTGCAAGCAATTATTAATATTAGCTTTTTATTGTGTATCTATTTTAATTTTTACATAAAAAAATACTATAAAAAATAACTGATATTTATTGTATTAATGCAATCAGATTTAATGTGAAAAAGCTAAGAAATAATTTGCAATGCATGTTTCAAGTAAGGAAAAAACATATAGAGGAACTGATATATATATCTGAAGAATGTGACAACTGCTAAAGAAATAAAATCATAATCGATTATTCCATCAGTTAATAGAACCTTAATAGATATAAAATTATAAAGAGAACCAAAATTAATAATTAGGTTCTCTTTTTTAATTTTATAATTAAGTGAGTATTCCACGCACTGAGAGCCATCCATTCCATCATTTAGAGCCACCTAATCCATTAATCAGAGCCATTTATACACCTAATTGCAAGACTAGATAAATATACTTACTTATCTGTTAATATCTTACAACTGGAGGATAATATTTTATATCTACAATGCAGTGTGGACTTATACAACCGATTCAATGGACTTCGTCACCGTATCGACTGGACTTTTTTTCCGTATTAGATGGGCTTGCCCATACGTAATATTCAATAAATCAACTAATACCATAAAATATAATGCATAAGATGGAAAAATGGTCCGCTACACGCGCACCATTTTTCCATCTTATGCACCTGCTTTTCTGCTTTTCCAATTGCAGTTAATCAATCTCTTGTTCGAACATAATACAAAGATAGTAGTACCACTTCTACAATGCCATATGGAAACAGCCATAAATATGCAAATTCTGGATGTAATTCATCAATAGGTGTTTCTGAATTTTGGATTACAATTGCACCAGACTTTATATCTTCTACTTTTTTCTTATCATGATAGATATGCAAAGGACAAATAATAGCAAGCACAATTATGCATATCAATAATACTCTTCCTGGTTTTTTATTCATAATAATTTTCATTAAACACCTTTCTATTTAATACAAAAAGCAAAACATTGTATATTAGCAACACTATCGTTCCAATTGAATATGGAAAACTACTTGTTCCAGTAATAATCATTGTTGGATCTCTATAAGTAAGTGGATTAATTATATTTATCATATTTAAAGAACCTAGCGGTGATAAAAAGTATAGTCCTGCTATAACAAATAAACTAATAAATAATCCTATATACGCATTTTTAATAAGATAAGAAACCATAAAAGTAAACTGATAATAAACACCAATCAACAATATAAGCATTACTACTGTCAAAATAATGACAATTCCTAATGTCGTATAATCCAAATAAGGATTTCGTGCCATTTCTGTACTGTAATATGTTAATCCTACATTATACATAGCATTTTTCGAAATACAGCGTTGTGTTCCATTTACAAAATCTTTAATTCTTGAAAAACTAAAACCTGTAATTCCATCCATATTAGCTAAAATTGGATATTTAAAATTTTGAAATCCTGACTTTATGCCTAGAATGATTGAAAATATTAATATAGGAACGAATACAACACCAAAAATCAAAATGAGATCTGAAGTAAATTTGTATATATAAAATTTATTTTTCAATCCAGGTATAACCATTAAAGATTTATCCAAACCATCGTCATGATAATTTTTTCGTACATTAAAAAATAACAATACAATTAGAATGGGAATGCCCAAAAACAATACATTTCGACTTAGTTGTATTAAAATTGTAGCACTGTCTACGCTTGAATAGCAAAGAGGGCTTAACTCATTTCGGTATAATCTCTCAAAATAACGTGCTCCCTGCTGATATGTTGGAATCATTTCATAGCCAGCCGTTCCTACAGGTTGAAACCATGTGCACTCTTTGGGATTTGGTGGTACTCGTGTTAATTTATATTTTTTTTGAATCTGTTTTAACTCTTTCTCATGATTTGTATAATCAAAAGTTGACTGTGATTTTATCGGTACGCTCGTACGCATATCCACATTGTAACAATAGACTTCCATACCCGTTATATACATTTTCTTCCACTGTTTATTCTCTTTGTAGTATTCAAAAAACTTCCCTTTATTATTTACAGATTCAATCTGTTTTTCGATATATTTTCTTTTCGAATCAGGTAAATTAAAACGAGTTAAAGCACTAACTTCCATTGATCCTTGAGATAATGAAAATACGTCTTCTATCTGTGCCTTATTGTTTAATACAACCAACATGACAAGTTCGCATATAAGTAAAAGCCCAATTAATATTTTAACCTGTGATTTTTTTAAGTTCCGTTTTATTTCAAATTTCATAAATTTCAACATATCAATCACCCGTTACAATCAAATCTTTCTTTTTTAACAATAAAACACTTGAAATCACACAAACTATTAAAACAACAATATTCATTATACAAATGGTAAAAATTTTATTCTGTTGAAGCATACTAAACATATCAACATTTAGAAATCCAATGAAATAATTTATTTTATGTAAGTTCTGACTAAAAAGATTAACCATTAAATAAAGCGTTATAGTAATCACCAAAGATGTCGTAGTTGATTTAAACAAGCAAGAAATTAATGTATAGACACCTATCAGAAATAAACTCATAGCTATTGTTATAAAAATAATATACATTAGTATCTTACTTTCCATATATATATGATTTCCCACTGAAAATGAATATTGCGTATTTCCCATACCAAAAATCATTGTATTTACGCCAAATAATAGAACTATCAAACCAATAAATCCAATTAACAAAAAAATAGAAAATACCACTTTAGTAAGAATAATTTTTAAAGTATCGTATTTTGAAGTAAACAATATTTTATACACGCCTTGATCGAATTCTTTAAATATATCAAAAATCAAAAGGAAGTATAAAATTAATAAAACTGCACCTAAATAATGATTCGATAAATTCACAGCCAAGTTAGATGTTGTACAAACATAAGGCGAATGCTTAATTGGAATATGATTCTTTTTTAAATACCTATATTCTTTCTGTGTCTTTTTTAGGTAATCTAAAGAATACGTTGTATACGAAATAATCGTATACTTTTTTGTTTTTCCTTCAATTAGCAAATCATTCCACTGCATTAAATCATCTAAAGAAACTGCAGAAGTAGAATAATCACGGTATAAATCATTTGCACAGGAATACAGCCTTTTAAAATATTCAATCGCATTTCCGTAATATTGTTTGTCTTTTTCTTTTTTAGCCAAAAACTGATAATTTGCCATATTCGTAATATCGTACATAGCATTTTGTCTTGCCTTGGAAAACTGTTCAGTTTTTGCTTCTATGTATACATGATTTTGGTATCCGTTAAAAGAAACATACCCTATAAAAGAACAAAGAATCAATAAGAATACAAGCCAATTCTTTTTTGTGCGAATGAATTTATGCCATTCATACTTTAACAAATAAACCATATCTATTCTCCATAAATTCTTGTATACATATTCTCTAAGTCATCGCTTGTATTAGTGATATCCAGCAGCTGAACGCCTTCTCTTTCTAATTTGCGTAAATATACGGATAGTTCATTTGGGTTTTGAATAGAAAATTTATATAGAAAATCTGATAGTTTTCTAAACCGGTGGTCTGTTATTATTTTATTCACCCTAATTTGATATGTGATTGTCTGCTCTTGTTTTTGTACCTCTTTAATTTTACCATTTTCAATATAAATAATACGATCAGCAATCTTTTCAATTTCATTTAATTGATGGCTAGAAATCAATAAAGACATTCCTTGTTCATCCACCATTTTACGAAGCTCTTTTCGCAATTCAAATACACCCGATGGATCCAATCCATTCATAGGCTCATCTAACATTAGAAACTGGGGAGAAGATAGCAATGCAATAGAAAGTGCTAATCTTTGTTTCATACCTAAAGAATAACTAGATACAGGCTTCTTTAAATAATCCCCTATTCGTGTATAATCTGACATTTGTTGCAGTTTATCTTTCGATACATTTTTTAAGCTGGCAAATATCTCAAGATTTTCATAACCAGTCATATTAAAGAAAAGTCCTGGACTTTCAATCAAACTAGCCTGATGCGACAAAGCCTTCTCTCTTTGACTTTGTATATCATGACCACATATAGTAACATTTCCAGAATCCATATGAATTAATCCGCATAAACATTTCATTAATGTACTTTTACCTGCACCATTAGGACCAATAAAACCTACAATTTCATTTTCTCGAATAGAGAACGAAATATCATCTAACACTAAATGATTGCCATATGACTTACACAAATTTAAAACATCTAAAACATTTTGTTTTATCATTATAAATAGCCCTCCTTTTTTTAGTTAGAAGTTAGAACAATTGAAAATGTTACAAAAGTAAATCAAAATATTTCTTCTATCATTTTCTATTTAATGATTATTTGATCAGAGAGTAAATTAACTATTTCATAAATTTTTTTTGGACAACTTAATTTATAATCCAAGTAATCATTTTCCCTAAATTCAATATGAAAAGTATTTTCAATTTTCAAAATCAAAAATACTAAGTCTTCTGCACATAAGTTAAACGGTTCATTAAAAAGTGACATAGTACTGTTATTGATTACCACATTAACATCCAAATCACAATAACTTGAAATTAAACCATAAATCGCATTCTCATCCATCAGACTCACCTAATTTCTTCATTATATCTTCCATTAATGCCCTTAAATCATTATTACTATTCTTTTGAAACGTAATATCATCATTTAATTTAAGAGTATATGGTGTACTTGCTTCAACATAAAAATTTTTACTAAACAAATAATCAAAATATTGTCTATAACGTCCGTATGTAATTTGTTGTATATCGCAAACAGTATTATCATCACTATACGATTCGGGTATTACCAGAATTTGATAATCAGGACTTGCTATTTCATTTAAGATAGTATAATAAATTCCAAAATCATTAAAAACCACATCATCTAGTTGCATGAAACCACCTTGTACTTGTATTATCAAAACATCTATATCAGATAGTAACATACAATTTATTTGTTTTTTTACTTGATAATACAAATTTGATAAACTCTTATAATTTTCATTATCTAAATTTAAATATCCAGCATTTATATACGATAACAAGACATCCGGTGAGAGAATCCCACATTTTATATTCTTCTTTTCGAATTCATATTTTAAATCTACTCCTAAATTACTATTAAAAATAGTATCAAATAAACCAGTTATCATTATAATTGGTTTTTCTATTTCAACTATAGGCATATCGATTTCATAATCTTTTTTATAGGATAACCTGTTTAAATAAAAAGTATTTTTGGGAATTTGGAAAGATACTTTTTCATTTAAAAGGTACACTTCACCAATCTCATCCATGCACACTTCCTTTATATCATGTACTTTTAAATTCTCAAATTGAGTAGAGTTAATAGCATAACTAATATCTCTGTTTATCAAGCTACTACCTGCATCAGCAGCTACAACTATATCATTTCTTGTTTTATTTAAATAATGAATCAAAGGATAACTATGATAATCAAATGGATAAAATAACGTTTTATTGGATTTCACTATTCTCACCTCCTTCAAATAAAGCTTCATGTAAAATTGCTTTTGCTCTTAATTGCTCCATAAATGTATTCTGATAATGTTCACAGATTTCTTCAGATTTCTCATTATACACACCACTAACCGCAAAATCCTTGATACACATTTGGCAATCTCTCATTGCTATACAATTTAAACATCTATCAGAAAACAACGAAGTAAAATTTATTAAATCCGTACATTTTTTTAAGTCAAAACCTTCAATACAATTACCTATCAAAAAATCTTTATTCGTCTCTCCGACTTTTTCACAAGGGTAAAAATTACCATGAACATCCACAAATAGTTTATGTTTTCCTATTGTACACATACCTGATGTCAAAACGAATGGATTATCAATTAATGTATTATTATCAAAAATATATCGATTTGAAATATTTTCTTTTAGAATTTCTGGCGCATTTTCAAATAAGAACAGATCATTTTCGAATTTATATTTTTTTATTTTAGAAATGTAACACAAAAACATTTTATAATAATACTGATTTTTAAATCTATCACTCCAAATATTTTTATTATCAGAAAATAAATCTTCCTGTATTACAGCATTATATCTATATGATTTCATAAATGGATACTCTTTAATTAAATCATCGTATTCATCTAAACACTCTGCCGGATCCATCACCATGCTAATTACACATTTAGAATTAATATATGGATAATTATTATGTATTTCTTTCAAATTTTGAATTACTGTATCAAAAACACTTCTTTTTTTAGAATAATATTTTCTATTTTTATCATTAGATTCTTTTGCTCCATCTAAACTTACCATAATCTCAAATTTATTATCTTCAAAAAACCTTAACATTTCATTCGTAATCACCGTTAAATTCGTAGTAATTGAATATATCAATTCCTTACCTAAAAATATATTATTTGCATAATTAACAATATTCTTTATTAAATCAAAATTCAATAAAGGTTCGCCTCCATAAAATCCAATTGATATATTTTCTCTATCAACTGAATGCATATGAATAAAATCCAGCACTTTTTTTGCAGTATTTAACGGCATATTCAATATATTATGATTCCTGTTATTCATATTCGATTGAGAATACGGGCAATATGCACAACGTAAATTACAATTCTGTGTTGTTTGAAAAATTACATTTCCTAACTTTCTTTTATAAAAATCATCAATTACATCTGTTTCTGGCCTTTTCGCTAAATTCAATTTTGAAGATTGAAAGAAACCTTTTTTGCACAGATTATCATATTCTTGATCATTTTGAAATTCACTTTCATTCATAATCAACTGATATAATCTTGAACTTAGCTTAGAAACTTTATCAATATTGGCATCATAAACATAATAATGATTATTTGTTTTAAATAAACTATAAACTTTTTTCATATTCATCTCCTAAATATATGATATGATCGAATTTTTGCATATCATTTGGATCATGTGTTATATATATAAAAATTGTATTTCTTGTATTTTCTAATACTATATCTAATATTTCCCTTTTTACATCATTATCTAACGCGCTAGTAGGCTCATCCATAATAATGATTTCTTTCATATTCAATAACATTCTTGCTATTGCCAATCTCTGCAATTCACCACCAGAAAAATTTGCACCATGCTGGTCTAATTCATTCGTAATGTAAGTATTTAACTTATTAGGAAAATTTTCAATTTTCTCCTTTAGTCCAACACAATCCAAAACTTTATAAATACCCTTCTCTTCTTCAAGCGTTACTGAAGAATGCATAACTAAATTTTCAACAATTGAAAATGCATTAAATTGAAAATGTTGAAAAACAACACTAACACACTCCAATATATTTGAATGATTATTTATTATGTTATCATTTATCATTATTGAATTTTGCGAATCATATAAACCAGTTAATAGATTAACCAATGTTGATTTTCCAGAACCATTTTTCCCATAAATAACATACGACTCCCCTTTTTTAAAGGTATAATTAAAATTTTTAAATATTGTATCATCCTTATATCTAAAGAATAGATTTTTAATTTTCAAATTATCTACTCTTTCAATACGGCTGGTTTCTTTTGTACTAACTTTTTGTTCAAAAATATCATTCACTAAATCAATATATAAGCTACATTTATATAGATTTGGAATATAATCAACTAGTGACATAAAATTTCCACTTATTTCCATAATTCCATTATATATAACTAAAAAATCGCTCAATTTAATAGAATTTAAAATATATTTCACAGCTAGATAAATAATAATCACTAATTGCAAACTCAATTGTAAAAAATTCAGTTCTGTAATAATTCTTAATGATATTTTGCCATATTTTTCAATACAACTTTGTTTCGTATTAGAAGCTGATATGTATTTATCTTTTACTACTTTAAACCAATCATATATTCTCATATCTCCAATGTATTGCTTCATACAAAATAATCTTTGAATGTAGCTAATGGTTCTATCAGGGGGAATCATTTCTATCGACTTATCATATTCGACTTTTGATTTTTTAAAATTTAAAAATACATCAAAAAAAACAAATAATATAGTAAAAAAAACAAATAACCAATCGTAATAACCAATTATCAACAAGACTCCAATGATTGATAATATAGAAGAGATCATATTAGCACAATTTTGAATATATTCCATCACGCTATTACTTCCTAAAGCAATACAAGAATATATTTTGTCATATGTTTTTGAATTATCATAATCAGATAAACTTATAGTGTTAATATTCTGTAATATTTTTAAATCAATACTTGCTTTTAAACTTTGCTCTATTCGAGGCAATATAATTGAATGCATTTTATTAATAACATATTCAAAGGTGAATGATATAATTAATAAGATACATATAGTTATACTTATTAATACAATTTTTTTTGTATATAAAATATCAAAAATAATTTTAAGCATAATTATTGAATATACTTCATTTAAAGATTTAGCTCCTCTTTTGCAAATGGGTGGTAATCATTCGCTTATTTACTATGTTTAGAGCTCATTGCATCCCGATATCGCACTTTTTTTGGCGATAAAACTGCCATTTCAATAAATTTTAACAC
>NZ_JACRWH010000070.1:0-8013 GCF_014306155.1 Holdemanella hominis
TTTGTCAAAGCACCAGTATTCTCATTTGCGAAATTACGTAGTGTAGATACAGTGTTAGGACCTGAAATGAAATCTACAGGTGAGGCTTTGGGTAGTGATGTAAACTTAGAAAAAGCATTGTACAAGGCTTTAGTAGCTTCTGGAATTAATATTCCTTTACATGGAAGTGTATTACTAACAATTGATGATGATAATAAACAGGATGCTTTAGAAATCGCAAAACGTTTCTATAACATTGGATATGGAATTTATGCGACGAAGGGTACAGCTAAATTCTTAGAAGATAATGGCTTATTTGTACATGTAGCGGCCAAAGTCAATGAGGATAATGGAAATGAAACGGTATTGGATATTATTCGTCATGGACATGTAAACTTTGTCATCAACACAATGTCAAATAAAGATAATTCTACAAGTAAAGATGGATTCTTGATTCGTCGTGTGTCTGCAGAAAACAATATTTCTTGTATGACAAGTTTAGATACGGCACATGCCTTAATTAAAGTATTGGAATCTTTGAGTTTCTCAATGGTTTCTATGAACGAAATGGGTAAATAGAGTGTGAGAAATCACACTCTAATTTTTTATAAAAAATTAGCAC
This sequence comes from Holdemanella hominis, assembly GCF_014306155.1. NCBI lineage: Bacteria > Bacillati > Bacillota > Erysipelotrichia > Erysipelotrichales > Erysipelotrichaceae > Holdemanella > Holdemanella hominis. Next base: position 602 of record NZ_JACRWH010000070.1, read on the forward strand.
TTAAGTGTTGACAGTGCTAAAAAAGTGACTATAATGATAATTGAAGTTAGAGATAAGTCAAAATATATCCCGTAACTTGAAGATAGATTTCATAATCTAGTAATCAGGAGGCGATATTTATGAAGTACTATCCAATGTTTGATTTATTTGATGATTTCTTTACAGGAAACACAGCTAGTGATGTCATGAAGACAGATATTGTGGAAAAAGATGGAAACTATGAAATGAGCATGGAACTTCCTGGAGTTAAAAAGGAAGATATCCAGATGGAATTGAAAGATGGATATTTGAAAGTAACTGCTACACATGGTTCGAACACAGAAGACAAGGATGAAAAAGGTCGTGTCGTTCGTAAAGAACGTGTTAGTGGATCTTATTCAAGAAGCTTCTATGTTGGTGAAGGTATTCATCAGGAAGATGTTAAGGCATCCTTTGACAATGGTGAATTGAAGATTGTTGTTCCTAAGGAATCACCTAAACAGATTGAAGAAAACAAATTTATCCCTATTGAATAAGGTATCAGGAGGCGATATTTATGAAGTACTATCCAATGTTTGATTTATTTGATGATTTCTTTACAGGAAACACAGTTAGTGATGTCATGAAGACAGATATTGTGGAAAAAGATGGAAACTATGAAATGAGCATGGAACTTCCTGGAGTTAAAAAGGAAGATATCCAGATGGAATTGAAAGATGGATATTTGAAAGTAACTGCTACACATGGTTCGAACACAGAAGACAAGGATGAAAAAGGTCGTGTCGTTCGTAAAGAACGTGTTAGTGGATCTTATTCAAGAAGCTTCTATGTTGGTGAAGGTATTCATCAGGAAGATGTTAAGGCATCCTTTGACAATGGTGAATTGAAGATTGTTGTTCCTAAGGAATCACCTAAACAGATTGAAGAAAATAAATTTATTCCAATTGAATAACTGTAAGAATACGCCTAAATGGTGTATTCTTTTTTTTAAGGAGATATTATGAAGATAGAGGTAATAAATGAGAAGCGTTTAAATCATATTCATTATTGCAGAATACATAAAGAGAATAATCAATTGTCTGGTTCTTTTTGGGTTCCTTCCAAATCAAAATCTAAGAATAAGAAGATGTTTAGTATCGAATTAAATGATAGTGATTTTTTGGTTTGCGATCCTGAACATATTTTTAAACAAAAGATTTCAGGGAATAAGCCTAGTGAATGTATTCTAAATTTGATGAATATATTGATTCAAGAGGATATGGAGTTTCTTCAAAAACTTGAAATGAAACTTGAAAGAATAGAAGATCAGTTAATGTCACATACGGGGTCTCATTATGAGTCGCAAATCTTTGAAATGAGGAAAACGATTAGTACTTTTGATTCGTATTATGATCAGATGATTGAAGTGGTACAAAATTTACAGGAATTTTATAAGGGTTTTGAAACATTAGAGAAAAGACTAACACGTCTATCGAATGTTACGGATCGTTTGGCAGAGTATTCCATTCAGCTTCGTGAAATGCATCAAACACAAGTGGAGATGCGTCAGAATCAAATCATGCAGTTTTTGACAATTGTGACTACCATCTTTATGCCATTAACATTAATTACTGGATGGTATGGTATGAATTTTAAGGCTATGCCAGAATTAGATACTTCCTATGGATATTTCATTGTGATGGTAGTTTGTATATTGATTATTATTTTAGAAGTGATTTACTTTAAAAAGAAAAAATGGTTTTAACTATAAAAAGCGCTTGTTTCAGTGTATGATTTTGGTAGAGAGCAGGTGTTAGTATGTCTGTGAATATTCGTATTATGCAGAAGGGTTTCTTTCGTAGAAAAAAATTTATAATCGATGATTTAGTTAAACTGTCTCACTTATCTTTTGGGGTTATGGATGAAAATTGTCAATTAATTCCGAATCAGATAGGGGATCATACAATCTTATTTGATCACAAATATCTTCAAAGAGGAATTGAAATCTATATTCAAAATCATGATATTTGTCTGAATTTAAGTCTTCCTACAAGTATGGATGAAATTCAGTTGTTTTATTATTTAGTGAAAGTATATTGTGAATATATGGATACTGATGAATTTGTGAAAGACGATTGGCTAATGAACATAAAGGATATTGATTTGCAGATGGTGTATGATAAAAGAACGAGTGCCGATGCACTTATGGACTTGAAGAGTAAACTATCGAATCATAAGTATTTTGAAATCTTTGGCATTCTTCATCCGATTTCAATTGGGGAAAATGAATTGAATGATTTTGGCACAGATTTAGATTTGTTTGGACAATATCTACATAATCAACAAGCTTTGGATGCATATTATGCCACGCCAAGAATCTATAATGTACATGGTAGAAGAATTGGTATGTATGCACTAGGAGTTGATATACTAACGATTCTTCCGGTAGAGCCTTATGTGGTATTGAATCAAATTGAAGGGATAGAAGAATGGTATGTATTTATGAATGACAGCCTTGTGAAGTATCGTGATTTAATGAGCTTCATTAAAAAGTTTGATTATTATGATGCCAATCATAGAATGGTATGTTTATCGAAAGAAGAGATTTCAGAGGTTTTAAATACGCTTGCTATACAAAAAATATGAGCAGCTAATCAAATAGCTGCTCATTAACTGTATCTAGCGTTCCTTGAAAGAAATCATTTTTTCCTCCACCACGAACTGGATGTCTTTCTTTGAGTTGTAAGAATATATCTTTAGAGTTGATCATGAACCGATAATTATCTTTTTGTTTAGAAACAAGTAAAACATAGTTGTCACTAAAAGATACAAGCTTATTGTAGTAATACAATTGTGTATCTCGATCGAGTTCATCACATAGAATAATTTGATTTTCTTTATGTTCAATGATTAAGTGATCGATCATCTCTTTGTTTAATTGTTTGATTCTTTGTTTCAAAGCATAATTTTCATCTAATACGCGTTGTACATTGAATGATAAAGCTTCAATGTTTGAAGACAATTGATTGGAGATTTGAATAGACTGATCATGTTTTAAGACATAGTCTTCATAGGCAAGTTTTCCGCATAAGAAGAATAGGCGTGTGCCTTTTTTGATCTTCATCGATTTAATGATTTTAAACAATCCCACTTCAATCGTACTTTTTACATGGGGTGCGCAACATGCGCATAAATCTACATCTTCAATTTCGACAAGGCGTGGTTTGTCTAAGTCAAGTTTTGCACGATATTCCATGTTGGAATAATCCTCTAAGTAATAGGACTTAACAGGTTTATTTGAAAAGATGACAGAATTCACTAAAGCTTCAATTCTTTTAATTTGATCATTATTTAAGTCCATCGCATAATCGGCTGTAATTTCATTGTATCCTAAATGAAATCCAACATTATCCACATGAAATTCTTTGTGTATCAATCCAGAAAGAATGTGTTCTCCTGTATGATGTTGCATATTGGTGTAGCGATGAGTCCAGTCAATAATACCTTGTACATCACCATTTAATGCAGAGTGCGTATAATGATGGATTTCATCATTTATGATTTGTACATCCACCACATCAATACCATTTAACGTTCCTTTGTCACATGTTTGTCCACCTTCTTCAGGAAAGAAAAGGGTTTGATCCAAGATTATGTCGTATAATTCATCCTTTTTAACACATGAAGCAACATGGGAATGAAATGTTGTTTGGTAGGGTTCTTGTTCGTATAGTTTTAAAGACATATGTATCACCGCAATTAATCATAGCATAAGTGATATAAACTTTGACAAATAATTAAAAACATATTAGACTTATATGGTTTGAACAAAGATGTTTTGCTTCCCAACCATCTTTAAAAAAACAGGAGGGTAAAAAATGAATAGAATTAAAACGGAAGTTAAAGAAGTGAGTGTATTACTTAGAAGTATACCTTCACTTACGATGACACTTTTTATTGTTTCGGTCATCACTATGAATCTTTTGGCAAACAAAAGTATTAACTTGCCATTTAGCTTTATGGCACTAGATTGTGGAATTGTGGTAAGCTGGCTTTCCTTCTTATGTATGGATGTCATCACAAAACATTTTGGTCCTAAAGCTGCAACACAAGCATCACTTGTAGCGGTGTTGGTGAATTTAGGTATGTGCCTAGTTTTCTTCTTGGCATCAAAGATTCCTGGCGTATGGGGTGAATCCTATGTAGAAGGATCAGAAGCCATTATTAATGGGGCATTAGACGGAACAATTGGTGGTACTTGGTATGTACTATTTGGAAGTACAATTGCGTTTATTGTTTCTGCCATTGTGAATAACTATACGAATTCCATGTTAGGTAAGATTTCTAACAACAACAGCAACTTTAAATCGTATGCATTCCGCTCTTATGTATCTACTGGTATTGGTCAGTTTTGCGACAATCTAACGTTCGCATTAATCGTGTCACACCAATTCTTTGGATGGACATTGGTACAATGTGTTGTGTGTGCCTTTACAGGTATGATTGTAGAAACACTATGTGAGGTCATCTTCTCATATCCTGGTTTCAAGATTCTACAAAACTGGAAGAAGAATAAAGTAGGTAGAGAATATTTTGAATATATGAAAGAAAGCAGTCGTTAAACTGCTTTTTCTTTTACCAATCAAAAAATTCTTCGTCATCATAGTTTGGATCATATTTGTTTTCATCTTCGATCATCTGATAAATCACGTAGTCCCTTAAATCTTCCAAACTCATTTCCATGACTTTCTTTTTGATTCGTTCATAACTCTAAGCAAGGACACACGTGAATTTATTCATGTGAGGAATTGCCTTTATCTCCTTTAAATATGCATTTGCAGTGTCCTGAATCCTCAATTTTTTGTAACTGATGGAACCTTTGTTCACTTTGGCTCCATTCAATGTTCTTATATCAAAAAAGCCTGTAGCTCGTCTTCCAAAGATGAAATAGCTTTTGCCTTGATATAAGACTTTATCAAACAGGCGGAATCCTTTTACAAGATAAGGTGCCTGGTTGCGTTTACGAATACCACCTTTACTGAAGTTAGATTTATGAATTTGCCGATTGTGATGTCGAACCGTCTTCGTCAGATAATAAATATCCAAAGTCTTGGCATACGGATACTTGCTGATACAGACAGCATCATGGATATGACTTTTCTCTAAGCCAGCTCTTTCTCTCCAGTACTTTGTAATATATCCATATGTCCCTTCAACAGGAACATCGATTTCTTTTTTTTAGACGCTCCAACAAGGTTTTACGCATGATACCCATAAAAGTGGCATCACGATAGGATTTTCCTCGTTTCTTGCCTTTTGGAATGATTGTCTTTCCGGCATGCAACAACTTATGGCAGTGCTCACAAAGCGTAATCAGATTATTAGGAGCGTCACCTCCAGTCTGGCGACTTTCGATATGATGCACATGTAGTTTTACATTATTATCATGCGTACCACAACACTGACAAGTATATTCATCTCGATGAAGCACATACTGTCTTGTGTTATAGAAATCGTACTGTTCTCCAAGCTGATAGTCTGTGCCAACAGGGAGCGGCCTTCCTTCTTCCATCGCTTTTAGACGCTGAAGGTCGAATTCTGCTGTTTCTACATGAATATCAGATATAGGCAAAATTTGACATATTCTCTTGATGGCTGTTATATGTTCCTGAATCTTGACTTCGACTGAAGGAGCCAGCCATACTTTATGTTTAGAATGCACACGATTGTTGAATCTTGGCTTTCTGTATCTTGTTTTTCGACTTCTTCGAGAGCTACGCAGAGCTCGTCTTGCAGACAATAATTTCACGACATCGTTACGAGGAACCAGTTCTTCCTGATAGACGACTTTCTGCTCTGTTGTAGCAGCCAGACCAATATGTCTACTTCCTGCGTCTACACCAAGAGATACAGGTTGTGTTTCTTTTGTGCTCTGATATAAAAGTTGTATCGTGAATGGACAACGCTTTGCTACTTTAGCAAGATGACTGTTCAACAGCTTTCTTACTTTTCTGTGCCTTGAAGTTGGCATAAGTGGTTGTCCATCGATATCTAATACGTATACCATATAAGGCACCTCCTTTTTTGTGATATGTTTGATGCGGTAAGCCGGCACATATCGAGCCGTATATGACACCTTCGCCAATGTTAATGAGAGGTTTGCAATAAGACACACACTGTTCCTACCTCACAGAACTGTTTAATATGTCCCCTTAGAGCCGCAGACTAGGTGTTACATCCACGGGTAACTATATATTCTCTCTTAACGTAGTGCTCACAGCACTTAGGCTAGTCAACTTAGGCTTTTACAAGCCTGCCAATTCATTGGCGGATAGTTGACCCTTTCCTTTTTTCACAATCAAGAAAGGCCTTGTTGTGTGTCCTTCAGGAATGGATTTTAAGGCTTTATCTGTAACTGGCATTGTACAATATACTAAATTATCTACAGATATATGATTAAAAATATCTTCTTGCCAATCTTCATATGCATATTTGGATTTGAATCCAATATTACAAATATTCGCACCAATCTTTAAATACTTTTCTTGTTGGAGTGTACACTTATTTTGTTTTGTTTGTTCCTCATGTTTATAGAATAAACTACGGATAAATGCTTGGATAGATTTAAAATACCCCATTATGTTCTTGTTCATATTCGAGCCTTCATTCAAGCTAACCATATCATCTTAATTGACATTATCGATGTCTAAAACATAGATTGTTTTAAAAAGTGAATCAAACTTGTTTAAGTAATATGTTATAAACAAGTTTGAAGAAAAAATAACATTTGATACGTTTGAATGAAAATGAACAAAAAACTGTATGAAAACGATTTCAGACATGCTAATATGAAATTAGAAAAGGAGGACATAGTATATGATGTCATTAGATTGGTTAGTTTACGCACTAGGTGTAGCAGCTGTTGTTTTCTTAGTCGTTATGTTCTTCAAGTATAAAAAGCACAATCGATATGCCGATAAATTTGAAGACACATATCCAGATGCAAAGTAAGATTATGAAAAAGAGACAGAGAAAAAAGAATAATAAGAATGTTTTTATTCCGTTGATTCCTGTTGAAATGACGGAAGAAGAGGTTAAGCAAATTCTTAAAACGAGAAAGGAGAATGAATCAGATGATAGGCGTAATATGCATCATAGTACTTGTGATGGAGTTCGTGTTTCAGATGAGCTTTCCTAAATGGGGACTCATTTCTACAGTTGTTCTACTTGCAGGTGGAGCTATCTATGGCTTTTATATTCACGATTATTTTCAAGCAATGATGTGTGTTGCAGATATTGGATTTTTTGTGTATGCGTATGAGCATTTTAATAAATAAATTCAAGATCATTCGATATTTCATTAAGAATGGAAGAAAAGGCAATTGAGATTTCTAAGTTTGATCATAATACAATAGAAGCTTTAGTACATTCTCAATTATTAGTACAAGTAGATG
>NZ_JACRWH010000071.1:0-7967 GCF_014306155.1 Holdemanella hominis
TGCATTTCATTTGAAACAAAAATGCCCTCAATATATTCATCATTTAGACCTATAAATCCCTGTATTTCTTGATTATCCTCATAGACATAGACAGTTGCCTGCAAGAGCAACTCCTTCACCGATTCAAAATTATTTTGCCAATATTGTTTAGAAATAAAATAATGTGTCACCACATTCGTATCCAACCATATATCTGCAACTTTATTTATATCTGCTTTTTGTAATTCTCTAATCATAATGATTGATCTCCTATAAACTCAAATTATACAACAAGGCCTGATTTCTCAGCCCTTGTTCATCAATGAATATGCATACTTTAATACTTTAGTCCCATCCATACGCCCATAATCTTCCATTGGTATGACACCGACAGGAATGTGTTTTACTGCCATTTTTTCTTTAATTCTTTTTTCCATATAGCGAATTTGAGGACCAATTAAAATAACATCAATAGACTCTTCATTTACTTTTTGATCTACTTTCGATACAGGAATCGCAAAAATCTTATCTTTTTTTGATACTTCCTGCATTTTCGTTACTAAAAGACTTGTACTCATGCCTGCAGCACAAGCTAACAGAATTACTTTTTGTTCCATATTAACGATTAATTGAACGAGCCATCATAGATACGGTATGACGTACTCCTCTTACAGCTTTACTAATAGCCATGATATTTTCTACTGGAGCCACTCCACCATATCCTGCATCTCCAATATGCTGAATATCAACACCACAAATCTTATTCATAATCGCAATATCCTTAATTGTATCTGTATCAGATCCTTCTTGACTCGTTCCAATCGCAGAAAGAACTAAACCACCACAAGAATGCACTTCTTTACATACTGCCTTTAAATCATCCATATCAAATCCTGGAACGGTTCCAACAGCAGGAACTAAGATAACATCTGCCCCTGCCTTCACAAAGCGTTTTGCGATTTCAAGATCTGCCACTGGCTCATCCGATCCAGCACCATGCATTTTTCCTGCAATGATCAATCCGGAGAAATTTTCTTTTGTGAATGAGATTGCCTTTTCAATTTGTTCATTTGTCACGCCCGTACCTGGATTTCCAGTAAGACATACAAAATCAAAACCAACTTCATCTAATCTTTTGACTGTTTCCAAATTTAATTGACGACCCTTCGCAATATCCAAACGATCTTCTAACATTTCAGCTTCTAAATCAACCGGTTCTAAGTTCACCCCAATTGGGCGTCCTACTAAACGATGTAGTTCATCTACAAAGTTATCTTTATTATGTTCTAAGCCAAAAATATATGGATTTAATACATCTAAACAATTCAACAAAATCATATCCGACCCAAAAGCTCTGGCAATCTCTGCATTTGTGATATCCCCAATAAAACTTTCTCTAGGCGCTACATTTTCAGACAAGATGACACGCCCCTCACTTGCCTTAATACTTTGTTTCAATTCTTGTGCATTCATACTTAAAATTTCGGATGCATTTGCGCTAATTAATCTTTTCATTACTTACTCCTCAAAATTTCTGTGACATTTTGCCACGCATTCTTACTCTTTTGTTCTGTACAACCCTTATAAGCCCCTAAATACGGTGTAAAACCAAGTCTTGAATATAACTTGATAGCTCCATAACTTTGCGATTGGGTTGCCAAATACAATGGATACTTACTTGGAATTGTATCGTACATCATACAAAGTTTTGTAAGCATGGCCTGCGCAATCTTTTTATGTTGAGCTGATAAACTTACCGCCACATAATGTACGCGAAGTCTACTTTCTTCAAAATCATTTCCAAACCAAAGTCCTGCACTGCCAACTAGTTCATTATTTTCATTTGCGACAAACAAGAAATGTTTAGAAAAGAAATCCTTATCTCTTGTAAGCATACTATCCCATTTCTTTCTTGCCTCTTCTAGATTTTCAAATAAACAAACCTGGGTTTGTAGCTTGCACCAAGCTTCTTTTAATGATTCATCAAATTCAACATAATGAAATTCTTGATTTAATTCGATTTCTTTACGAATGGTCTTGCGTGCCATGACCATCAATACTTTTTCATAAGGTATACTTGTATCTAATACTGTCATATAATTCTCCATTTCCTAAAATTAGTATAACATAATCTTTCACGCTTTAAATGTTATAACATTTACTTGACTTCTCTTTTTTTACGTTCTAGAATGAAACCGTAAAAGAGAGGTAATCAATTATGAACAAAACACAACTCGCAAATTATTTTGACCACACATTCTTAAAACCATATGCCACTGAAGCTGATCTAACTAAATTATGTAATGAGGCAAAAGAAATCGGTGCCGCTATGGTTGCGATAAATACAACTTGGACTCGTTTTTGTAAAGAACAATTAAAAGGAACAAACGTACATGTAGGAGCTGCCATCAGCTTTCCTTTAGGACAAGCTGGCCTAGCATCTAAAATTGCCGAAACAAAGATTGCGATTGAAGATGGAGCTGACGAAATCGATTATGTCATTGATATTGGGCAAGCTAAAATGCACCACTGGGACTACATTAAAGAAGAAATGGAAAGTATTGTTTCTGCTTGTAGAGAACATAACGTCATTTCAAAAGTTATCTTTGAAAATTGTTATTTAGAAAAAGATGAAATCAAACAAGTTGCTTTAATTGCCAAAGAAGTAAAACCAGACTTCATCAAAACAAGCACAGGCTTTGGGACTGGTGGAGCCACTTTAGAAGATGTTCAATTAATGGTTGAAACTGTCGAAGGACAAGTGAAAGTTAAAGCGGCTGGAGGCATTCGTGATTGGAAAACATGTAAAGCCATGATTGATGCAGGTGCACAAAGAATTGGAACAAGCTCATCCCTAAAAATCTTAGAAGAATTTGAAGCCGAGGCAAAATAACATGAAACCATTTTTATTAGAACCCATTCATGATTACACAATATGGGGAACCAACCACATCTCTAAAGCTAGAGGCATCGATGAAGACTATGGAACTTGGTGGGAAGTCAGTGCCCACCCTTATTGTTCAAACAAAATTATTGGAACTAATAAAACATTAATGGAAATGATTCAAGAAAATCCGGATGAAGTATTAGGTAAAGGCTTTACGCTTCACGAAACATTACGATTGGCTTATCTAGACACAAAGGATGCATTAAGCATTCAAGTTCATCCTGAAGATGATTACGCCCTAGAACACTCCAATGATTACGGAAAATATGAAAGTTGGTATATTCTAGATGCCAAACCAGGCGCGACTCTAGTTGCCGGAACAACAATCAATGATGCAGATGAAATTAAAAATGCCTTAATGAACAATGATGTTGAAAAATATTTAAACAAAGTAAAAGTTCATAAAGGAGACTACATCATCATTCCTAGCGGTATGCTTCATGCCTTGGGAAAAGACATCTTAGCTTTAGAAGTAGGTACAAACTCGAACACAACCTATCGTTTCTATGACTACAACCGTAAAGGAAAAGATGGAAAAACGCGTCCTTTACATGTCAAAGAATCTTTTGATGTCACAAACTTCAATTTAAAACCTACTTTTGTTCCACAAAAACAGGAAACACACCGAATTGGAGACTGTCCTAATTTTACTGTAGATGAAGTTTATGCTGATTCTGATATGGATCTAACTTGTGATGAACATTACATGATTCTATCCAATATTGATTCAGATTGTACAATCGTATGGAACAATGAAGAAATTGTATTACCACAATATGATAGTCTATTTGTACCATTCGCATCCAAAAAAATCACAATCAAACAAGGAGCACACCTATTAGTGTCAAATCCTAGAAAGGACTAATTTATGAAAACCATTTTAGTTACCGGAGCCAATGGCTATATCGCAAGCTTAGTAAGAGCGTATCAAAAAGATAACTTTAACTGGATCTGCATGACAAGAAAGGATGCAGACCTTACAAATCCTGAAGACGTAAAAAAATTTGTAGCTTCTCAAGATTTTGACATTTGTTTTCACACTGCTGCCAATGCAACTACAGCCTTCTGTAATGAACATCCAGATTTAGTTCATAAAATCAATGTAGAAAGTACACAAGCGATCATTGATTGTTGTAAAGAAAAAGGTGCTAAATTGATTTTTTGTTCAACCGAACAAGCCTTCAATGGAAAAGAAAATCGTGGTCCTTTTAAAGAAGACGAACCATTAAGTGCTGTGACTGTATATGGACAAAATAAAATCGAATGCGAAGAGTTGATTCAACAACAATTGGATGATGCGATCATCTTACGCTTTACATGGATGATGGGACTAAGCTATCCAGGCATCAAGGCAAGTCCAAGCATCATTAAAAATGTCATGAATGCGCTAATCAGCCATACTCCTACATTATTTACTGTGAATGAAAAACGTGGTATGACATATGCCAAGCATTTGGCAACCCAATTTGATAAAATCACAAAACTTGAACCTGGCATTTATCATGTAGCATCCAAGAACACTATGACCACATATGAATCCGCAAAATATGTGGCTAAAGCCTTAGGTGCAAGTGATGAACTGATTGAAGAAATCATTTTACCAAACAACGAACGCTACCAAGATCGATTCAGAGATTATCGTTTAGATAGTGAAAAACTAGAAAGTCTTGGAATACATTTCGCAACATTTGAAGAAGATATAAATGAAATTCTAATGGATTTTGGATGGAAGAAAAGTTAAAATAGCTTGTAGGAGGCTATTTATGACTATACTTGAGGAAAACGTTAAAAAATATTACCAAAGCGGATATAACTGTTCAGAAACACTACTTCATGCCTGCAATGAAACGTATCAATTAGATATTTCAGAAGAAGACATGAAAATGATGGCTGGATTTGGTGGCGGCATGTTTATTGGAAGTACATGCGGTGCATTAATCGGATCGATTGCTGCCCTATCAAAAATGGTATGCAGGACAAAAGCACATGAAATGTTACCTGAATTAAGACCATTGATTCAAAAACATACACGTAACTTTAAAGAACTATTAGGCAGTTTAGATTGCGCACACATCAAACCTGTACATCATAGTACGGATCCAAACATCAAATGTATGAACACTTGTTTATTAGCGGCAAAAGCTCTAGAAAAAACAATGGAGGAAGAACACCTATTATAGGATTCTTCCTCTTTTCTTATATTCGTAATAACCTGTCTACACGATGAATCAAATCTTGTTGAATACTAAAATCAACCTCAATACCATCCTCTTTATATTCCTGTCTATGCACCTTACCATTGGTATGAATATAATCAAGTACACTGACCTTTTCATAAGGAATCACGACATGTAAAGTTTCCATATGAAATAATTCCTTTTCAATTTCCTGCTTTAAAAACGCAATACTCGACTTTTCCTTAGCACAAATATAAATACGATCCTCTACACGTTTTGGATATTCAATATTTGTCTGATCACATTTGTTAAAGACATACAAGTAGGGAACTTTTTCACATCCAATTTCTTTTAATGTTTCTTCACAAACCTGAAGTTTGCTATCCTTATGTTCATTTGAAATATCCACTACTTTTAAGATCAAATCCGAAACCACAGCTTCTTCAAGTGTAGAATGAAAGGCTTGTACTAAACTGTGTGGTAAATCACTAATAAATCCAACTGTATCACTTAAAGTAAATACATTATGGTTCTCTGTTTCAATTTGACGTGTTGAAGTTGTCAAAGTCGCAAACAACATATCCTTCTCAAATACAGACTTATCTTCATTCACAAACCCATTCATAATACTTGATTTACCTGCATTGGTATAACCCGTTAGAGCTACACTTTTAACCATACCTTTTTTACGCTGATTACGCTGTACGCTTCTTTGCGTATGAATCTTATCTAATTCTTTTTCCACAAAATGAATCTTACCTTCAATTCTTCGCGCATCCAGTTCGATTTTCTTTTCTCCTGTTCCCTTGTTTCTAGAACCACCACGCTGTCTATCCATATGTTTATAGCTGCCTTGAAGTCTTGGCAATAAATACTTCAATCGTGCACACTCAACTTGAAGCATGCTCTCTTTTGTCTTAGCACGAGACGCAAAGATTTCTAAAATCAAAGCACTTTTATCCATGACTTCACAATCAAAAAAGTCCGATAAATTTCTTTGTACAGAGGGCGAAATAGCCTCTAATACAAGAACCATGCTACATTCTTGATCTTCAAGAATGCGTTTGACCTCTTCAATCTTACCAGGATTCATATAATACTTTTTATGAGGATGCTCCAAATTCTGTGATATACTCATGCAAATTTCAATATCACAGGCAAGAGCTAATTCTTTCATTTCCTCCATTCTTTCTTCAAAAGAATGGCTTGTGTATGTTTGTACACCAATCAATATTGCTTTTTCCATAAATGTATTTTATCATACGATGCTAAAATGTTATAATATTTCATGAGGTGAATTCCATGAAAATTGCTTATTTAATGCACTATATGAAAAATAATTTTGAAGAAATAACAGAAAACCTAGATATATTGATCAACCAAGGCGATGACGTTTACTTGATGGTAAACGATGATAATCTACGTGATGATTTGATTCTATCCTATTGTGATACGCCAAATTTACATGTGGCTCATCACCAACAAACTGCCCTTCCAGCCGATATGTCACTACCTAGAGGCTTTATTGTATTGATGAAAGATGCTTTAGAATTTGAAAAAGAAGATGGATCTTTTACATATGATCGTTTCATCATAATGACTGATGGTATGATCCCTACAAAATCAAAAGCACAACTTGTAGAATATTTAGAAACACATGAAGACGAAGATATCTATTATGAAGTGGATAACTCAGATGAAAATGTAGAAGTAAAGAAAAGATTTGAAAACTATGCCTTCTTTACAAACTCTTATGATTTCCAAAAATCAAAAACCATTCGTGCCATGAATAAAATGACATCCAGTCTTGTTCATTCCTTTAAAAAACGTGAAATTGAGGACACAATCTATATCAGCTATCCTTGGTTTATACTAACGCACGAAAGTGCTAAAGCTTTGGCAGACAATCTAGCCTACTGTTCAAATACATTTAAAATGTGTTTATATCCAGAAGAAATGGCCATTGCGACAATGTTACATAAATTCTCAAATGTAGATCATCACAATGAAAACATATGGGCAGTTGGTAAAAATGGTGAATATATTCTGCAACAACCCATGGAAAATGTAGAATTGGACGCAATCAAAGAGTCTACTTATTTTGCAGCTCTAGCTCATAGTGAAGATAATCTTCAAGTTTATGAAGACTATTTTGATGCCTACACATCCGAATCATAATCGTTTCGTATAATCACGGGAATCAAAATATCCTAAAAATTCTTTATCACATCTATTCTTCACTCTATAAAGACAATGTGAAATTTATTCATTTAGGAGATTCACAAACTACAAGCATTAATGGCTTAAATAACTTTATATGTGTTAAAGGAATAATGATACATTAGATTTACCTAAATTCCAAAGATTAACTGTTTTATACAAACGCATCCATTTCTCACATGGAGATGAAGGTTTGAACGAAATAAAAAAAGATATCGATCAACATCATGCAGATATCTATCTTTATGGACATACGCATTTAGTCAAAGAACAAATCTACAATAATTGTCTAATTCTAAATCCAGGCTCAATCACTTTACCTAGAGATGATTAGCATGGATCTTATATCATTCTAACAATCGATAAGAAAATCACATATAAAGTAGTTCGAATTAATGTAGAAACTTTCTTAAACCAATATCAATGTTTCATTGAATAAGGCAGCCTAATCATTGGCTGCCTGTTTTCATTTATTTAATAAACTGTTTTGCAAAATTCCATGTATCTCTACACATATCATCCAAGTTCTTTTCAGCCACCCAGCCAAGCTGTTCCTTAGCTCTTGTAGGATCTGCGAAACATGTCGCAATATCTCCTGCACGTCTTGGTTTGATGACATAAGGAATCTTAATTCCATTCACTCT
>NZ_JACRWH010000072.1:0-7889 GCF_014306155.1 Holdemanella hominis
AACATTTACCAAAGTTATACTAAATTTATGACAACATGGAATGTTATTCTATAAGTGCCTTAAAGATAAGGCAATGAATATAGAAATAAACCAATATTCATATCTCTCTCCTAAAAAAATAATAAACAAAAAGGAACCATTCTAGACACCAACACTAGAATGGTTTCTTTGTTATTCTTTCCAATTAATTTTTCGATAATATAAGAAAAATACAATACTTGATAAAGACCAAGTAAATGGATAAACCAAATATACAAATACAATGTTATGGAATAGCATGTTCAACATTGTTAATAAGGTGACTCGCACAAGACACCAACATACAAGCATAACAACCATTGGAATCACAGACTTTCCTACTCCACGAAGTACAGCCGACACACCATGGCTATATGCTAATAAAAAGAATAGAATCGTCGCATAATGAGCTCGTTCTACACCATATTGTATTACTTTTGGATCGTCAACAAATAAACGCATTAATGGAGTAGCAAACAGTGCAATCAATAACCCTATGGTTTCAGCCAAGCTGACGGAACAAACCAGTCCAAAATGAGCTCCTTTTCTAGCCCTTTTATATTCTTTGGCTCCTCTATTTTGAGAAACAAACGTAGTTAAAGCCATCATAAAACTTGTGATTGGCAAAAACGCAAAACCCTCAATTTTTGTATAGGTACCAATACCAGCCATAGCCAAGGATCCAAACGAATTGATATTCGATTGTACAACGACATTTGATATTGAAATTAAACTATTCTGAATTCCCGTTGGAATCCCCATTTCCAATATTTCCTTACCTACATCAGCATGTATACGAATCTCAGAAAGATGTACCTGATGACTTTCATTTGTCCGAATCAATAGATACAAACAAAGAGCAGCACTTAAAAACTGTGATAGAATCGTAGCCAAAGCAGCCCCTTCTACATTCATATGAAGTCCTGCTACAAATATGATGTCCAATACAACATTTACACAACTTGATACAATCAAGAAATATAATGGATGTTTGCTATCTCCTACTGACTGCATAATACCTACACAAGAATTGTATAGAATCATTCCTAAAGACCCTAAAAAATAAATTTGTAGATATACAGTGGATAAATGAATCACATTTTTTGGTGTTGACATCCACCCTAACAATACAGGTGCCTACAAGTATCCAAAAACGGTTAAGCCAATCCCAAAAATCAATCCAAACGCCATAAGTGTATGAATCGCATTCTGCATTCTTTCTTTATCATTCGCACCAAAGTAGCGTGCAATGACCACTCCTGCACCTACGGATATTCCTTGAAGCAAACTAGTCAACAAAAAGATCAATTCCCCACAAGAAGTAACGGCCGCAAGGCTTGAACTTCCCAAGTAGTTTCCTACAATCAAGGAGTCCGCGGTATTATAAAGTTGTTGAAATAGATTGCCTAGAAACACAGGAAACGCAAACAGAAGCATTTGTTTCCAAATCGTTCCAGACGTCATTAACATTTGATTCTTTTTCATGTACATATCATACACTATTAGCGCAAGAAAAAAAGCCCATTTCTGGACTTATTGAGAAATGCTCTTGGCATAATCCGTTGGAGAAATCCCATACTGCAATTTAAACTTTCTAGAAAAGTAGTGAATGGAAGTAAATCCTAAAATATCAGATATTTCTGAAATCGTCTGATTATGCTCATGAATCATGATTTTAGCCTGATTCAATTTCACGTTGGAAATATATTGTTTTGGCGTAATATGAATATTTGACTTAAACAAATTCTGTAGACTCGACCTCGAAATTGAGAACTTCGTACACAAATCTTCCACCGTAAACTGTTTATATACATTATTATTGATAAAAACCAAAATTTCATTCAACAACGTACTCTCATAATGCTCTTGCATCGGATTCGCCGTTATAGAAATCGATTCCTCTACCTCATCATCAAATTGATATAAAAGAATTAGAATCTGTTTTAAATACAATAGTACGAGTTCTGAATTCAAATGACCATCGGACTGAATGGATTTCATAAATTCAGACAACACTTGATAAATATCTTTTCGCGTATGAAAAACACGATTCTTTAAATCGCCAGGCAACTTATTATCCATATCAAACGTAATCGTCAGATATGAACAAGTACTCTGACTATCTGTACTTTGTGTATGGAACTGTCCCGGATAATATAAAATCAAATCATATTTAGACAATCTGTAACTATGACCATCTACCGTCGTATCCAAAGTACCATGATCAATATATGTCAATTCATAATAATCATGTGACTCACCAGGAAATGTATAATTCGATTTACGAACCTGGTAAAAACATGTAAAGATCTCTTTTAAATTCATCTTTGAAACCAAAGGCTGATACGAATATGGAGTCTCCATCATCTTCTGATTCATTCCATGACTTGAATAATGAATTTGAAGCACACTCTCTTTTGAGATAGAAACATAATTAAAATAAATATCTGGTTTTAAACGAACAACACGGTGAATCACATATTCCTCAAACTTTTTACCATCTTTACTCACCACTAACATGATAATTCCACTACGCGTATCCAAATATACTGGATCGCTAGAATAATAAAATGAATCAAACGTTTTATTTGTGATTTTAAAATCGTTTTCAACATAATCAATCAAATGCCCTGCATTATGATTTACAGAATAGAATACATCCCCAAACTTCTGGAATGAATAATTCGTAGTTCTCTTTTGCATATAAATAAATCTCCTTAGTTTTATGCCCCTTATTATTTTTTGTTCTTTTTAGTTGTGAAAGTTATTTATCTATTAAAAAGTATAAACCCAAACAGTTTATTCGTAAAGTATTTTTCTGTAAACAAAAACGCCTCATCTATCACATTACACGATAAATAAAGCGTATTTTATTATCTCATTTTTTCAATTAAAGGAACAATCACACTATCAATTATTCTGCAATTTGTCGTTCTTTCATCCCCATAATAGTATTCTTTAAATTCATCTAACGACAAACTCACTATTGTGACCAAAGACATTTCTCGATTATCTCTTTTCCATATTTCATATTCATATACATCTAAATCTCGTTTATTTAGAAAAACATTATATTCTGTATCATTCATACAAAAGCGAAAACAATCCAAGAAAAACACACTCATTTGCGATTCATCTACTGATATATACATAGTTTCCATACCTCACTCTTGTATTATATCACTTCCCAAAATTTCACAAAATGTTTTGATTAAATTAACGAATGATAAAATTATAGTATAAGTGTGCCTGAGAGAAGCACATCTACAATATTCAAAGGGCCCTATTACAGCTAGGGCAAGGCAAAATTCTGTTTGTTACAGCCACTCAGAATTTAATGTTCATGGTCTCCTAAGAATTGACGGGAGACCCTTTTTTTATTATTATTTTTGTATGTCAAACCTAACTAAACTTGCTCTAGAGCAATCCCTAAAAAGATTCTTATTAAAGAAACCATTGGATAAGATTACCATCAAAGATCTAACGGACGATGTTGGTATTTCAAGAATGTCTTTCTACTATCACTTTAAAGATATTTATGACCTTGTCGAATGGTCTTGTATTTATGATGCCACAAATGCACTAAAAGGAAATAAGACCTACGACACTTGGCAAGAAGGTCTCACATCCATTTTTGAAGCTGTTCTTCAAAATAAGCCATTCATATTGAATGTGTATCACGCTACAACACAAGACAGTATCGAAAGATTTTTGTTCACAACCGTACACGACCTTATTTTAGGGGTTGTTAGAGAAAAGTCTCAAGGCACCAACATTTCAGAAGAACAAATCCAATTCATTGCCGATTTCTATAAATATAGCTTTGTAGGCATTATGCTCGACTGGATTGGCAAAGGCATGAATGAAGATTATAATGAAATCGTCTATAATATGGCCAACACTTTGCATGGTTCTATCGCAAATTCCATTTCAAACTTTACAAATGAAGCAAAATGATAAAAAAATTATCATCTTGCTTTTTTTGTTTATGGTTTTTTATTTTGATTCTCACTATTATGTAGCCATAAAGAAAAAGGAGGACATGTATATGTCAAAGAATACTGTAAAATTAGGCATTGCAGGCCTTACTGCTGCAGCTACAGGTGCTGCTTTATTTACCGCCAAAAAAGTGAACGATAAAAAGAAAGAAGAAAAGACATCTACAAGTGAATATCGTAATACAGAAAGAGGAAAATACGAAAAGAACTCTAAAGGTATTTACTACACTAATGGAAACTATGAAGCATTTGCCCGCCCAGAAAAGCCAGCTGGCGTCGATAATAAGAATGCATATATCGTAGGTAGTGGACTTGCTGCACTAGCGGCTGCTTGCTTCTTAGTTCGTGATGGACAAATGCCAGGAAAAAACATCCACGTATTAGAAGCAATGGATATTGCTGGAGGTGCATGTGATGGAATCTATGATCCCACTCGTGGATATGTCATGAGAGGTGGACGTGAAATGGAAAACCACTTCGAATGTTTATGGGATTTATTCAGAAGCATTCCTTCCTTAGAAATTGAAGGGGCTAGCGTTCTAGACGAATACTATTGGTTAAATAAACATGATCCTAACTACTCATTGTGTCGTGCCACAATCAACCAAGGAAAAGATGCTCATACAGATGGTAAGTTTGACTTAAGTACAAAGGGGGCTATGGAAATCGCAAAATTATTCATGACACCAGACGAAGACTTATATGATAAGACAATTGAAGATGTATTTGATGAAGAAGTATTCGATTCAACATTCTGGATGTATTGGAGAAGTATGTTTGCGTTTGAAAACTGGCACTCTGCATTAGAAATGAAATTATACTTCCAAAGATTCATTCACCACATTTCAGGACTTCCTGATTTCAGCGCCTTAAAATTCACAAGATACAACCAATATGAATCATTGATTCTTCCTATGCAAAAATATCTAGAAGCTCATGGCGTAGACTTCCAATTCAATACAGAAGTCACAAATGTTGAGTTTGAATTTGTAGGTGACAAAAAAATTGCGAAGACAATCGAATGCAAAGTCAACGGAACCGAAACCGGCATTGTATTAACTGAAAACGATTTAGTATTCGTGACAAACGGAAGCTGTACAGAAGGAACAATCTACGGAGATCAAGACCATGCGCCTAATGGAGATGCTGAAGTAAGAACAAGTGGATGCTGGAGCTTATGGAAAAACATCGCAAAACAAGATCCAAGCTTTGGTCATCCAGAAAAATTCTGTTCAGACATTTCAAAGACAAACTGGGAATCTGCCACAGTCACAACATTAGATGATAAGATTATTCCTTATATCACAAATATTTGTAAACGTGATCCTCGCAGCGGAAAAACAGTTACTGGAGGTATTGTCACTTGTAGAGATTCAAGCTGGTTAATGAGCTGGACAATCAATCGTCAAGGACAATTCAAGAACCAAGATCCAAACAAAGTATGCGTTTGGGTATATGGACTATTCACAGATGTTGATGGTGACTACATTAAAAAGCCAATGAGAGAATGTACTGGTAAAGAAATTACAGAAGAATGGCTATATCACTTGGGTGTTCCAACGGATCAAATTGAAGAATTAGCTACAAATTCAGCACGATGCGTACCTACAATGATGCCATACATCACTGCCTTCTTCATGCCACGTACAAAAGGTGATCGTCCAGACGTAATTCCTGACGGATGTGTAAACTTCGCCTTCTTAGGACAATTTGCCGACACACCAAGAGACACAGTCTTTACAACTGAATATTCAGTACGTACCGCAATGGAAGCTGTATATGGACTATTGGGTGTTGATCGTGGTGTTCCAGAAGTTTGGGGCAGCGTATATGATGTACGTGAATTATTAGATTCAAGCGTTAAATTAATGGATGGTAAATCGCCACTTGAAATCAACCTTGGCCCTTTAAACGTATTCAAAAAACCAATTCTTAAGGCAATCAAGGGTACTGTAATTGAAAAACTATTAAAAGATCACGATGTGATTAAAAGCAATATGAAATACTAGAAATGAAAAGGAAGAAAGCACTATACTTTCTTCCTTTTACATATCTAGCCAGATTTTAAGTCCCGTTGTATCCGCTCTACCCGATACAAAGGTTACCTCTACATTATGGTATTTTTCACACTCTTTACGAATGTCCTTTACTTGGCCTTCTAATACAACTTCATTTTTTTGATTATATAATATTATTTTTGTCTCTGGATAAAACAGCTTCATACATTCATGAAAATTCATATAATAAACCCCAAGAAAAAGAGAGTAGATCAACTACTCTGCTAATTTCTTTTCAATATCTTCGATTTCTTGTTCAAGTTGTTTGATAAAATCTTCTTTATCTTCTACCTGATCCTGTAAGTCAGCTACTGTAGCTTCACTTACCAAACCAGTCATATCATCCTGAAGACGTTTGATTTGACGTTTTTGGTTTGCGATTTGTACTTCTTTACGAGAAATAATTTCTGACATGTGTTCACGCCAGTTAGCACGACGCTTTTCACTAGCCGATTTTAAACCCGCAAAGTATTCATCCATAACTCCTCTGAACTCATTCCAGATTTCGTCTTCTTTATCTTTTCCACAGAAACCAATTGATTTCCATTTGTTAGACAATTCTTTCATCATTGCCGTTTGTTCACGAGTATATTCCTGTAAACCAGCAATTGATTTAGCTTCCTTAACTAAAGCTTGTTTTTCAGCATATTTTTCAGCATGTTCAACATGCAATTTTTCATAGAATTCATTACGTTTCGCATAGAATTTTTGGCGAGCCTCATTAAACGCATTCCATAAATCATCATCAAATTCACGACCTGCATTTCCTGCTGCTTTCCATGCATCCATCAATTCTTTATATTTAGCACTTGTTTTTTGCCATTCTTCTGAATCCTGTAAAGACTTAGCTTTTTCAATTAAATCTTCTTTTACCTTTTTGGCATTTTCAAACTGAACCGCTCTATTTTCCCAGTTTGCATGTTTACGATCATAGAACTTCTGACGAGCTGCATTGAAACGTTCCCACAATTCATCATCCGTTTTCTTTCCGGCATTTCCTGAAGTTTTCCATTCATCCATTAAAGAAGTCATTTTTTCAGTAGCCTTCTTAAAATCATCTGATAAAGAAGTTTTTTCAGCTTCCTTAATCAAAGCTTCCTTAGCCTCTACAACCTTTTGAGACAATGCCTTTTGCTTCTCATAAACCTTTTCAACATTTGCCTCAAATTCTTCTCTTAACTTTTCTTCTGCCAAAGACTCCCCAAATCCAGTCTTTCTCCATTTTTTCTTTAAATCATTCACAAAGCGAACAGCTTCGTTGAAATCTTCAATTTCATCAACTTTTTTTGATTCTTCGACAAGAGCCTGTTTTTGGTCAATACCGGCTTCCATATCTTCAAATTCTTCGTAAAATTCTTTTTCCATACATCTACTCAGCTTTCTAATCATCCTATTACTTATGATTATAACATATAATAAAAAAAGTACGAGAAAAAACTTTTTCTGCGAAAAAGTCACACGTCTAAATGGCGTGCCCGGTTCGTTTCCAGTCGTCCGGTAACATTTCAATATCTACTCCATCTTTCTGAATCATTCGGTATCCCGATACATTCAGTCTTTATCGATGGAGTTTTTATTGTATGCTCTGTTTATAAATACTTCAGAATTTCATCCATGATCTATGTACCTATCTTCCAGTAAGATATCATAAACTTCTGGTTCTGATTATTTATCTTATTTAATCCACAAATCCCATACCTCTTCGATTGATCACATAGGCTGCACAATAATGTACACTCAATCCTTTGATCTTGGTATACTTTTCTTTTCCAATCTTACTTGTATTCTTTGGATCTACTTTAATTACATCCACTTC
>NZ_JACRWH010000073.1:0-7800 GCF_014306155.1 Holdemanella hominis
AAGAATTATATAATGCAATCAAGCATAGCCACTCGAAAGATGATTCGTAATTCAATGGACCAATATGCCACGGCTAGAGGCTTGGAAAATGCTTAGGGTTGTCAGATGGGTACTCACAATGTTTGATATGTTAGAGCTAAACGCAATGGTCATGGGAAGTCTTGAATTTTGATTTGTTCGAAAGCTTGCAGCACCTGCATTGTATAGGGCGATGAAGGGGTAGGATAGTGCCGTGATGAATAGATAGCTTAAAGAATTATCCATCACGCTTTTTTTCTATAGATTCAAAACTCAGTGTTAATAGCGGTCTTCTGAATAAAATGCAGGGTATGGTAATCAGTATGGAAATAAGGGTGACGGAGATAATCAATTGTTTCAAGGCTTGATTGGCCTTGTTTTTTGGTCAGAACCTAAGTGTTGGGCACAGATGATGGCGCCTCCGGTTGCCATGGCGGCAAATATATTGATGATTAAAATATTTAATGAATCCACAAGGGAGACGGCGGAAATGCGGTTGAACCAATATTGGTGACCATAATGGTATCAACGGATCTCATTAATGCGTTTAAAACTTGTTCGAACATTAATGGAATCAAAAGTCTCCTTAATTGTTCTTTGGTGTACATGGTAAAACTCCTAAAAATAAAAAGATATCTTTCGATATCTTAACCTACAAGTACTACATCACGGATGTTTGGTACTTCTTCAAGTAATAATTCTTTGATTCCACCTGAGAAATCTTCAGAGGCCATCATGCATCCTTGGCAAGCACCTTTGAAAGAAACATAGACAACATTGAATTCGTCAACTCCTAATAGTTCAATGTCGCCTCCGTCATGTTGAATATAAGGACGAATTTTATCTAAACAATCATTAACGGCTTTACTATCTACTACAGTATCCATAAAATAACACTCCTAACTTATAAAAATAGTGGACATAAAATCAATGGGACAATCAGTCCTACCACAAATCCTCCGATGACTTCGACAAATTTATGACCAAGAACATTCTTTAATTTTTCTTGATAGATTGGATCGTCAAAGCGAAGTCCTGTCATTTCTCGTAAATCTTTGACTAACTGTTGCGTTAATTCAATATTTTTACCTGAGTAATAGCGGACGTGACATGCATCATACATGACAATAAAGGAAAAGATAGTGGTTACGGCAAATATGGCTGAATCAAAGCCTTCCTGAATTCCAATGGAAAGAGAAAGGGCAGTTACAGTGGATGAGTGACTGCTTGGAAAGCCGCCACTTGCGATGACCCAGTGTAAGTCCCATTTGCCAGTTCTATAATAATATACGACCGTTTTTCCTACTTGTGCAAGTATATTGCTCAAAAGAGCTGTAACAAGTGGATATAAGGACGATGGTATCATAAACTCACACTCCTAACAAAAAACATTATATCACACAATGTTAAATCGTGGTATAATCATGAGTGGAGATAGCTATGGAGGGAAAATAAATATGATTACGTTAGATTTAAATCATGCTTTCTTAAAAGAAGATGTAAAGGCTTATCAGAATCAAGTTCGCGCTATTGATGAAGCTTTACAAAATGGTACTTGTAAGGGTAACGACTTTATCGGTTGGCTAAACTGGGCTAACAATTATGATAAAGAAGAATTTAGTCGCATTAAAGAGGTTGCCGCAAAAGTACGTGAAAATACAGAAGTATTCGTTGTATGTGGTATTGGAGGATCTTATTTAGGTGCTCGTGCTGCCATTGAAATGATGAATGGTTTATATGGTGACAACAAACCTGAAATTATTTATATGGGAAACACTTTCTCATCTACTTATATTTCACAGGTCATGAACTATATTAAAGATAAGGAAGTTACTGTAAATGTTATTTCTAAATCTGGAACTACAACGGAAACAGCATTGGCTTTCCGTATCTTAAAACAATTTATGGAAGAAAAATATGGTGAAGATGCAAAGAATCGTATTATTGCCACTACAGATAAGGCTAGAGGAACATTGAAGGCTTTAGCAGATAAAGAAGGATATGAAACATTCGTCATTCCTGATGATATTGGTGGACGTTTCTCAGTCATTACTCCAGTTGGATTATTGCCAATCGCAGTAGCTGGAATCGATATCGATGCTTTGATGAAAGGTTTACATGATGGTATGGGTGAATATGGAGATGCGGCTCTTGAAAAAAACCCTGCTTACCGATATGCAGTGGCTCGTCGTATTCTTCAAAACCAAGGATATGATGTTGAATTGTTAGTAAACTATGAACCTCAAATGCAGATGGTTGCCGAATGGTGGAAACAATTGTTTGGAGAAAGTGAAGGAAAAGATGGAAAGGGTATTTTACCTGATTCAGTATGTTTCTCAACAGACTTACACTCTTTAGGACAATTTGTTCAGGAAGGTAAGAAAGTATTGTTCGAAACAAACTTATATGTCGATACACCAATGATCGATTTAACATTCCCTAATGATGAAGCCAATGAAGATGGAATGAACTACTTGGCTGGTAAGAGTGTGGATTGGGCTAATAAAATGGCTGCCAAAGGAACATTACAGGCTCATGAAGAAACAGGTGGAGTTCCAAATATCTTATTAACTATGCCAGGCATGACTTCTTATGACTTTGGTAATATGTGTATGTTCTTCTTCAAGGCCATCGCAATGACAACTTTGATGAATGATTCTAACCCATTCAATCAACCTGGCGTTGAAGTTTATAAAAAGAATATGTTCAAACTATTAGGTAAAAAGTAATGATGAAAATAGAGATGTAAGCAAGTGTTTACGTCTCTTTTTTATACGCTTACAAATTAGAAGAGACTAACCTCTATGGTGAATTTAACCTTTAAAATTTGACATGAAGCTCGTATAATAATCTATGGTATTGAATATCTATAAAGGAGGAAATATTAATGCCTAGAGCAAAACAGTCTATGGATGGAAATACGGCTGCGGCTCACGTTGCGTATGCTTTTACAGACGTTGCTGCAATTTATCCTATTACTCCATCTAGTCCAATGGCAGACTCTATTGATCAATGGTCTGCAGCTGGACAGAAAAATATTTTTGGAAATCAAGTAGTTGTAAGTGAATTACAATCAGAAGCAGGTGCTGCTGGTGCTGTTCACGGATCATTAGCTGCTGGTGCATTGACTAATACATTCACTGCATCTCAAGGTTTATTATTGATGATTCCAAACATGTACAAGATCGCGGCTGAACAATTACCATGTGTATTCGATGTATCTGCACGTACAGTTGCAACTCACGCATTGAACATCTTTGGTGATCACTCAGACGTTTATGCTTGTCGTCAAACAGGTTTCGCTATGTTATGTGAAACCAACCCACAAGAAGTTATGGATTTATCTCCAGTAGCTCACTTAGCTGCTTTAGAAGGTAAAGTGCCATTCATCAACTTCTTTGATGGATTCCGTACTTCTCACGAAATTCAAAAAATTGAAAAATGGGACTACGAAGATTTAAAAGAAATGTGTCCAATGGAAGCTGTTGAGGAATTCCGTAAACACGCTTTGAATCCAGAACGTCCAACTATGCGTGGTTCTCACGAAAATGGAGATATCTTCTTCCAACACCGTGAAGCATGTAACACTGCATATGATGAATTACCTGCTGTAGTAGAAAAATACATGGGTAAAATCAACGAAAAATTAGGAACAAACTATGACTTGTTCAACTACTATGGTGATCCTGAAGCTGATCGTGTAATCATCGCTATGGGTTCTATCAATGACGTTGCTGAAGAAGTTATCGACTACTTAACTGCAAAAGGAGAAAAAGTTGGTTTAGTTAAGGTTCGTTTATATCGTCCTTGGTCAAGCAAACACTTATTAAAAGTTCTTCCTAAGACAGCTAAGAAAGTTGCAGTACTTGACCGTACTAAAGAACCAGGTGCTCTAGCTGACCCATTATACTTAGATGTAGCTACAACACTTCGCGAAGCAGGATTAAATGACATCACTCTTTGCGGTGGACGTTATGGTTTAGGATCTAAGGATACTCCACCTTCAAGTGTGTTCGCTGTTTATACTGAATTGTTAAAAGACGAACCAAAACCTCGTTTTACAATTGGCATCGTGGATGACGTTACAAACTTATCATTGCCAGAAGTTAAACCAGCTCCTAACACTTCAACTCCAGGAACGGTTGAATGTAAATTCTGGGGTCTTGGAGGAGACGGTACTGTAGGTGCTAACAAGAACTCTACTAAGATCATCGGTGACCACACTGACAAATATATTCAGGCTTACTTCCAATATGACTCTAAGAAAACTGGTGGTATCACGATTTCTCACTTGCGTTTCGGAGACAAACCAATCCGTAGCCCATACTACATTAACCAGGCTGACTTCGTAGCTTGTCACAACCCTTCATATGTAGTAAATGGATACAAGATGGTTCAAGACGTAAAACCTGGTGGTGTATTCATGATCAACTGCCAATGGTCAGACGAAGAATTAGACAAACACATGCCTGCTGAATCTAAAAAATATATCGCAGACAACAATATCCAATTGTACACAATCAATGCCATTGATAAAGCTATCGAAATTGGTATGGGTAAACGTACAAACACAATCTTACAATCTGCATTCTTCAAATTAGCTAACATTATGCCAATTGAAGAAGCTGTAGATTATATGAAAGCAGCTGCTAAGAAATCTTACTCTAAGAAGGGTGATGCAGTTGTTGAAATGAACTATAAAGCTATCGATGCTGGTGTTGGCGCAACTCACAAAGTTGAAATTCCTGCATCTTGGGCTAACCCAGAAGCTGATGCACCAAAACCTGAATTGTCAGGACGTCCTGCAACAGTTAAGATGGTTAAAGACATCATGGAACCAGTTAACAAAATGGATGGAGATTCATTACCTGTATCTGCATTCGTTGGTAACATCGATGGTCAATGGGAAACTGGTGCTAGTGCTTACGAAAAACGTGGTACAGCTGTTACAGTTCCTGAATGGGATCCTGAAAAATGTATTCAATGTAACCAATGTGCATTCGTATGTTCTCACGCTACTATTCGTCCATTCTTATTGAGCGAAGAAGAAGTTAAGGCTGCTCCTGCACAAATCAAATTAGCTGATGTTAAACCAAAAGCTACAGAATTCAAATATACAATGAGTGTATCTCCATTAGATTGTATGGGATGTGGTGAATGTATCACTGTATGTCCAACTCAAGCAATCAAGATGGTTCCTCAAGAATCTCAAGCTGAAGAACAACCAGTATTCGATTACTTAGTAGCTAACGTTTCTAAGAAAGATTCTGGATTCGCTGATGACACAGTTAAGGGTTCTCAATACAACCAACCATTGTTAGAGTTCTCTGGATCATGTGCTGGATGTGCTGAAACATCTTATGCTCGTTTAATTACTCAGTTATTTGGTGAACACATGTATGTATCAAATGCAACCGGATGTTCTTCAATCTGGGGTGGTCCAGCATCTGTATCTCCATATACAGTAAACAAAGACAGCTTACAAGGACCAGCATGGGCTAACTCATTGTTCGAAGACAATGCTGAACACGGATTCGGTATGCAATTAGGACAAAAAGTATTACGTGAACAAGCTATCGAAAAATTAGGTGCTATGAACGAAAGCGAAAAAGCAACTCCTGAATTCAAGGCTGCATTCGAAAAATTCATGGAAACTAAAGAAAATACTCGTACTAACACAGAAGCAACAAAAGCATTATTAGTTGAAGTAGAAAAAGCTGCTGAAGCTGGATGTGAAGATGCTAAAGCTGTATTAGATAAGAAAGAATACTTAGCTAAGAAATCTGTTTGGATCTTCGGTGGAGACGGATGGGCTTATGATATCGGATTCGGTGGATTAGACCATGTTCTTGCATCAGGTGAAAACGTAAACGTTATGGTATTCGATACAGAAATGTATTCAAATACTGGTGGACAGGCTTCTAAAGCATCTAACATCGGTGAAGTATGTCAGTTCGCTGCTGCTGGTAAAGAAATGAAGAAAAAATCTTTAGCAGAAATCGCCATGAGCTACGGATACGTTTATGTAGCACAAATCGCTCTTGGAGCTAACCCTGCACAAGCAGTTAAATGTATTGCTGAAGCAGAAGCTTATCCAGGACCATCTTTAATCATCGGTTATGCACCTTGTGAATTACATGGTATTGCTAAGGGTGGAATGAACCACTGTCAAGATGAAATGAAGAAAGCGGTTAAATCTGGATACTGGAACTTATTCTCATTTGATCCAGCTAAGAAAGAAGCAGGTAAGAACCCATTCACATTAACTTCTAAAGAAGGAGATGGAACTTACCAAGACTTCTTACACAACGAATCTCGTTACACTCGTTTAGTGAAACCATTCCCTGAAAGAGCAGAAAAATTATTTGCTAAGTCAGAAGAAGTAGCTAAAGAACGTTATGAACACTTACGACGTTTAGTTGAACTTTACAAGTAAGAAATAAATGAAAGAAGCTGATTGATTTCGGCTTCTTTTTTTGTGCAAATTAAAAATTATTAATATAATGGTTGTAAGAGGTGTTATATTATGGAAAAAGGAAAATTAAATCGAATTACAGATGTCGAAGGTGTTTTGGTTGGGCATAAAACAATTTGTTCTGATTCTCACCAAACAGGTGTGACATTTATTCGTACGGCTGAAGATGTATTTCATCAAAAGTTAGCTTGTGGTTGTAGTATTTTAAATGGTTTTGGGAAGACGACAGGATTACCACAAATTATGGAATTGGGAACTTTAGAAAGTTATATTTGTTTGACAAATACTTTAAATGTGGGTGTTGTTCAACAAGCCTTAGTGGATATCATGGTCAAAGAAAATGAAGATTTAACAAGTGTTAATGTTGTCGTTGGAGAATGCAACGATGGATATCTAAATGCGATTCGCGATTGCGTCGTTACAAAAGAAGATGTTTATGAGGCGTATCGTGACTGTAAAAAAAATTTTGAACTCGGCAGTGTTGGAGCCGGACGAGGCATGTCTTGTTTTGAAATGTCAGGTGGTATTGGAACAAGTTCAAGAATCTTTGAGATTGATGGAAATACATATACTCTAGGTGTACTTGTATTATCTAATTTTGGTTTAAGAGAACAATATTTGTTAGATAATGTAGAGGGGAATCAATTGCCTTTAGAACAAGAAAAAGGTTCAATCATGATGATCATTGCAACGGATGCTCCATTAAGTGATCGTCAACTTCATAGAGTTTGTAACAGAATGCCAGTCGGTTTAGCTTTAACAGGATCGCATATGGGCAATGGTTCTGGGGATATTGCGATTGCGTTTAGTACCGCAAATCGTTTTGGGAATGAAGAAATCCATACTTTGAAACAAATCAACGATAATAAGATCAATATTGTATTTGATGCAGCGATTGAATCTTGTAAAGAAGCTGTGCACTTATCTTTGATTGAAAATGAAGAGGTAACTGGACAGTCTGGACATGTTCGTAATTGTTTAAATCAAGTGAAGATTTCATAGTGAAATCTTCTTTTTTATGTTATATTTTTTGGTGATAATCTGAAAATAAAATTTATAAAAACAAGAAGTTAGAAGTACAAAAGGGTGCAAAACCCCTTTCCCCAAATATAAAGATTATTGTGTTGCTATAATATTGGAACTGTGTTGGATCATTAGTGTTAATTCTTCAACTGTAAGTCCAATATCTAGTAGTTGTTTAATATCTGATTTACGTATTTAATTCTTTGTTCAACTGGCGTTTCAACTTCTGCTAAATCTGCAGGATTCCAGATTTCTCCTGTAAGAAGCATATAATATGCGCCTAC
>NZ_JACRWH010000074.1:0-7648 GCF_014306155.1 Holdemanella hominis
TGGAATAAAGTGTTGCAGATTTAACGTTTTGAACCTATATTTTAAAAAATCAGCAATGTCTGATATCCTTTTATATACTCATTTCAAACCATTCGAAAACAAAATGAAAAAGATTAGCCAATTTGGATCCATCAACAAGGCTAATCTTCTTTTATTATCTTTTCATGAATAATTCAGGTATAGTTATTTTTAAATCTCTCATTTCTGGCAAACAATTTGGCAAACTTTTTATTAAATCAAAACCTGAGATTTTATTTCTCTGTTTTTTTAATCCTCAATAATTCTTTCAGGATGATTTCGTTTCATATACAAATAGAGTACATATCTAGGAATTTCATAAATATTCTTATACTTCTTATCCCTAATAAAATCATGCACTAATTTTAAATCATCAACATTCTTACAATAAGTTAATGTAACAATCTTCGATCAATAAAATCAAATTCTTCAAGCATCTCTTTTGTTTCTAAATATAATTCTTTATAATTCATTGAATATCCACTAAACACATCAATCATATCCACAAACCACTTTAAATCATTCATATTCTTAAAACTATGAGCGTCAATATAAAGTCTTCCATCCTCATTCAAGTTTATTGAAAACTTATGATTTGATAAAGCAATAATTTGCTTTAGTCGATTCGAATCCAATATCTCAAGAACTAATTTTTCATCTCCACAAGTCAAATTAAACTTCTTATCAAATGTCTCATATCCAGTTTTAATACTTTGTTTATCCAATGCATTACAAGGATATATAGTTAGCCACGTATTAAACTTTTGGTCAAGCTTACACAACAACCGTTCACCCGTATAAACTGTATTTTCATTCTTTTCCTACAAGCCAGTCTCATCACGCAAGACCTCTGTCTAATCTGTGAGTTTAATGGTACAAAACGCTACAGAAAAACCTTTATATTTACCTTGTACATATCTATTGCCGCTACAATAATCATGTTTAGGTAAAAGAATATTCGTATCGCTAACATTAAGCATATGAGTATTTGGATTAAATTGCACATCCTCAAAGAATTCTTTTATAATCTCATCCATACCAGATGCGGTACTCTCCTCCTTATCCTTGATCATCTGTTCTAAGCCAAGAATCACATATCCAATAATAACTAAAACAAGATTACCACCAAACACAATACCCACTAACGCAATCAATAATCCTAGTATAGACAACAATCTGTTACCCATACCATTCATCTCCTTTCACTCCCATATTAACAAGCCCACAAATACATCTCAAACAATGCACTAAATTAGTCAAAATATAGAAAAAGAAGGTCAATGATCACTGGCCTTCTTTCATTAATTAGTTCCTTTTACTGTGCATAGCGCTTTAAATAATCTACATCTAAAATTAAGATTTTATGATACACAATCGTAATAACGTTTTCTTCTCTTAATCCACGCAAGATACGATTGACACTGTTTCTTGTGGATACCCCACAGAAACTGGCAATATCATCGTTCGTGATTTGCAAATCAATAAATATACCTTTTTTAACTTGTCTACCAAATAACGGAATCAAATGATAGATAAATGCACACACAGCTCCATTTTTCCCATTCATTGTCATGAGTTGCTGTCGATAAATAGCTTCGGTCATCTTTTTACGATAATACGACTCTATATATGCATGTAATTCTTCATTTTCTTTCACATATTGTTCAAAGAATTTTCTGTTGATTCGATAGAAAGATGCCGTATCACTTTCGATACGAGCATGAAATGATGTCGTAGTCATTTTATTGATTTCATCTTTCAACAAAGAAATTATATCCAAACCTTTTAAATAAGTGATATTGAATTCACGCCCATCACATAAAACAATACTCACTTTCACAACACCATCTTTTAATACGTAAATATCTTCTTGGTCGTGTCCATCCATCATCAAATATGTATGTTTCTTTTTTATGACTTCAGGAAGATTCTTTTCTTCAAGAAAACTTAAAACTGGCTCACTCATAAATAACCCCTTCTCAATACGTCTAATTATAACATACTCACCAATCTCATTTTTAGTAACATATGTCACGAGAGAATATAACATTTAAACGTTACACACTTAATATATCATACTTTTATAAACAACACACAACATCAATTAATTTCTACAAATAATTGTTAAAAAATATAAACGATGTAAAATACTACAATTATAAAATATCAATATTCTCTCCAGATAGAGCCTTATTCATACTTCTTACAGCACAGAATTTACCACACATACTACAAGTGTCACTATGATCATCTTCTGGCATACGAGATTGACGAATTGCTTTTGCGGTTTCTGGATCTATCGCACACTCAAATTGCGCATCCCAATCTAGCTTCTTTCTTGCGTCAGCCATCTTGTCATCAATATCTCGTGCTCCTTTAACACCTTTGGCAATATCAGCCGCATGTGCTGCAATCTTAGAAGCAATGATTCCTTGTTTTGTATCTTCAACATTTGGTAAAGCCAAGTGTTCTGCCGGTGTTACATAACATAAGAAGGCTGCTCCTGACATAGCTGCAACCGCACCACCAATAGCCGCTGTAATATGATCATAGCCTGGCGCAATATCTGTAACTAATGGGCCTAACACATAAAATGGAGCACCCATACAGATTTGTTGCTGAACCTGCATATTGGCCGCAACCTGATCTAATGGAACATGTCCAGGTCCTTCGACAATAACTTGTACGTTATGTTCCCAAGCACGTTTTGTAAGTTCTCCTAAACGAACCAATTCTTCGATTTGACAGACATCTGTGGCATCTGCTAAACATCCAGGACGACAAGCATCTCCTAAAGAAATCGTCACATCATATTTTTCACAGATATCCAAGATTTCATCATAGTATTCATAGAATGGGTTTTCTTCACCTGTCATTGACATCCACGCAAAGACTAAACTTCCTCCACGAGAAACAATATTCATTTTACGTTTGTGTTTTTTGATTTGATCAATCGTCTTTCTTGTGATTCCACAGTGCAAAGTAACAAAATCCACACCATCTTTGGCATGTAACTCAACTACATCCAAGAAATCCTTTGCGGTTAATGTATTTAAATCTCTTTGGTAGTGAATCACACTATCATATACAGGTACAGTACCAATCATAGCTGGACATTCAGATGTTAATTTTTGACGGAATGGTTGTGTATTTCCATGACTCGATAAATCCATAATTGATTCTGCGCCAAGATTTACGGCTGCCATAACTTTTTCCATTTCGACATCATAATCTTTACAATCTCTAGAAACCCCTAAGTTTACATTGATCTTCGTGCGTAACATACTTCCCACACCTTCAGGATTTAAAGATTTATGGTTTTTATTGGCCGGAATTACAACCTTACCACATGCGACTAACTCTCTTAGTTCTTCTTCAGTCATTTTTTCTTTTTGGGCTACAATCTTCATTTCTGGCGTAATAATCCCCTTACGCGCAGCATCCATCTGAGTGGTATATGTAGCGCCTGTACTTACTGTACCTTCATTTGTGTTCATTTTAAAATCTCCTTTTCCAAATGATTATTTAACGTGACAAAAAGTGGTGCCCCCATTTCGCCACAAAAAAAAGTGAGCAACCAATATAGGTATACTCACACTAAAAAGACAAAGTATTTCCCTACGTTGGCATTATCCAAATCAGGTTATAGGTCGAAAGTCATACTTTCCTCTCAGCCTGTACTACAAGCTCCCTTTTTTCATTTACATTTAAGTTATACACCAATTCTAAAAGATAGTAAAGATATAAGACATTTATTTTCGAACAGGCTTTTCTTCTTTATCCCAAATTCCAATTCCAGTAATGGCACAAATCATTGAGAAAATAGGAACGACAAAGATAAACCATGCGTATGGAATATAAGCTGTTGAGCACCCAAGTACGCCCATGACATAAATTGTCGCAACACCCCAAGGAACGATAGGCGCAGATAATGTCCCAGAATCTTCGAGTGTTCTAGATAATACTTTACGAGAAACATTCATATCTTCATAAGTCGATTCAAACGTTTGTTCAGTTACAATGATAGATACTGTTTGTCCGCCAGCTGTTAAGAAGTTCACAACATAACAATACACCAAAGTGACAAACACTAGTACTGTACGATTCTTTATAAATTTTAAAAGAACATTTTTTGCCAAAACATCCAAAATACCAGTAGACGTTATGACAGCTCCCATTACACTAGCAACCATAAATGTCACTAATAATTCAGACATAGAAAGTACACCACCACGATTCAACATTGGATCAACAATGGATACACCTGTTTCAATGCTGAAACCATTAAAAGCATAGTTCATTAAATCAACAAAGTTTACCCCTTGAAATACCATCGCAAAAGCAGCAGATACAACTACGGCTAAGCCCATTCCTAATAAGGAAGGTAATTTAAATACAGAAATCAAAACAACTAGAATAGCAGGTAAAATCAATAGAACATTGATATTGAAATGTTTAGATAGCGTATCTAAAATCAATTTTTGTTGGGCAAGGTCCATACTTCCACCACTATAATACAAGCCGGCAATTGTAAATAAGATCAAAGCGACTACAGCTGCAGGAAGTGTTGTATACTGCATAGAATGAATGTGAGCATATAAAGGTACTTTACTTACACCACTTGCTAAATTGGTTGTATCTGATAAAGGCGACATCTTATCTCCTAGCCACGCTCCAGAAACAACGGCACCTACAACTAATGGTACGGGAATACTTGTTGTAGCGGCAATTCCCACCATCGCAAGACCCATGGTTGCCACAGAACCAAAGGATGTTCCTGTAAATTCACTCGTTAGGGCACAAAGGACAAAAGCTAGAGGTACTAAGATCTTCGGTGAAATCACTTGCATACCATAATACATCAATGATGGAACGGTTCCACCGGCCATCCAGATTCCCACAAGCATACCGACCATAATGACAATCAAAAATGTCGGCATACACTCAGCCGCTGTTTTAATAATATTCTGTTCCACTTCACTCCATGGAATATTTAAAAATTTTGTGGTAATAACCGCAACGATCACACCCGCAAATACCGATAGTGTTGTATTGCATCCTAAGTTGATCATAATGATCAATACGGCAATAATAGCCAAAAATGAAACCACCGCAAATAGGGTTGTTGGCTGTTTTCTTTCTTTGTTCATATCAAATTTCCTTCTCTTTCATCTATAACAATTCGTCCTTTAGAAAGTCTAGAGCCGCTTTCATTCTTGCTTCTCTAAACGCAAATGATTTAAAACGATGCTCTGCTCCTTTGACAATAATACATTTTGCTCTTTCCTTAAAAATTTCTTTATACTTGTAACTACACTCACACGAAGCTGTAATGTCTTGATCTCCATGAATGGTACAAACATTTTTATCAAACAATGAAGCCTCTTTATAAGGATCGAGTGTACATGCATCTTGGTAAAATTTAAGGCTCAACTTCAATCCTTCCACATCTGCACATCCATCTTTTTCAATGTTTGAAACATCTTGACCACATAAAGTCAAATGTTCCTTCAAGTTATAAACTAAATCTGGTGCAGGGCACCATAACGACAATGCTTGAACTCTTTCTTTACATTGTCCTGCTACCATACTCGCTACGCATCCTCCTAGACTACATCCGTGAAGCGCAATTTTTTTAGAATCGACAAAATCTAAAGATTCGACATAAGTCAACATGGCTTTCGCATCCAGAATCTCACTTGAAATAGTCATATCTTCAAAGCGTCCATCGCTTTCTCCGCTGCCATTCATGTCAAAGCGAACACTCGCAATACCAGCATCACACAATCTTTGAGATAACTCATTATGCACAAAATTTATTTCATTGCGATCATCACAAAATCCATGAAGTAGAATGACCATAGGCACTTTCGAACTTACATTGTCTGGCACATGAAGCATACCTCGTAATGTCAATCCATCCCGCTTAATTTCTACGTACTTCTGCATATATTTCCCTCCGTTTTGGGTATAATACCACAAAAAATATAATTTGTTTATACCTTTTTAACACATGTATACATTTTGAATACATCAATAGCCTCTTTGTTCATCAAGAGACTATTTTTTCTTATATATTGTTGCACGGTATCCTTCCCCTTTTTTACTTTGATACATTACCATATCGGCTCTACAGTATAATTCATCAAAGGTCAATTCTTCTTTTCCATCATAAATGCAAGCCCTAAACTCATTATAATCGGATGATCTTTTATAGATTCAATTTGGATTTGTTTCAAATTCTCAAACAAACGTTTAAAGAAAGCATTGGCACACTTACGTTCCGTAACACCTGGAATAAATAACGCAAACTCATCTCCACCAAGACGCATGGCTACATCTTTATCACGACACGATTTTTGTAGCGTATGCGCAATCGCAACAATGACCTCATCCCCAGCCATGTGTCCATACGTATCATTAATGGACTTAAATTTGTCACAATCCACTAAACATATCATGCCACTGACTTTGTTGTTTAAAACACGCTCAATCATCTTCTCTCTACTACGACGATTTAAAATTCCCGTCATTGTTTCTGTTTGAGCTAAATATAATAATTTGCCTTCTCGCTTCTTTTGATCATCAATACATTCCGCATAATATAGAACATGGAGTAAACTTCCATCCTCATCATAATCAATCGGAATAAAACGGACTCAGCACCAGCCAGAAATCTTACCATAGAAAACACTATCTATGGATTTTTTGCCTTAAAGCCTTGCTTCTAATGTCACAAGATCCATAAATTCAACTTCTCGATCTACATAATCAGCTTGACTGAATTTTCGATGAATCTTACAAATTTGATCCATAAAATTATCTTCTATATCCTAAATTTCATATTTTCCTAAATACGTTAGAATTTGCGCTCCATTTTCACAATATGAAAGCGATTGGTTTTCACATTGATATAATGCATAGAAGTATAGATTTGTCCCAAGGCTGAATAGCCACTTAATTTTGCTTCACGCTTGAACTTATTTTGTGAATTCCGAATCTTTAAAAAAGAGATAACTAACGTTGCGATCATATCTAAGAATGTAGTTAAGCCCAAATGGTCATCAATCGGCGGATTGTCCACGCCAAAGAAACCACTGATTTCATTTTTATAGCGAATTGGACATATCACAAGACGCTTTACATTTTGAATCTTTAACGTATTATATGTATACACATGCTCATTTTTTATCGTTTCAACATCACGAATGATCACATTTTCTTTCTTACCAAAAGCTTTGTACCACCAATCGATGATATCCATATCAACGCCTTGTAGATAATCCATTTCGCTTTCAATGCCATGATGGCACCATTCATATGTATTATCGGTCACATGTTCCTTTTATTATCTTCAAAAATATAAATTCGATCACATCCAATATGTTTTCCAAAAAAACGAATAAACTCATTGATCTGTTCATCCGGTGTATCCAACATAAGCGCAGAACGCAGTGCTTTGATGACCAATTCATATCGTATGATTATCTACATATAGGTGATCTCTTTAAATATGATTCTTGACTCAATTAATGGAACGGATTTAACACCAGTCCAGAAATCTCGTATAGAACTTGTAAATGACCACATCAAACAATTATCATCCAATATCCAAAGACTTGATAAACTT
>NZ_JACRWH010000075.1:0-7117 GCF_014306155.1 Holdemanella hominis
TGTTTCTTTTTATTTGCCATTTTCTTTTGCCTTCCTTTGTCTTTGAATCATCCTCTTTCTATTGTACCACTGGTGTAAATTTTCTCTTTTTGACTAGTCCTATTTATATGCTAACATCATAGAATTCAGGAATTGAAAAGAATGATTCCTAAAATGAGTAATAATATGGTGTCGAATGATTTAGTTGTGAAGAATATGAACAATAGAGTTGCAGAATTAGAATTATTAAAATTAGAGATTGAGGAAGTTAAGTCTGAATTTGATTCTTTTGTGGCTGGACATCCAGTAGGGCTTATGCATTGCATAGTGATTTAGTGAAGTCTTTATGTGAAAAGATGGATGTGATGAAAGAGGCTTATAGAAGTTATGAAGAAGCTATAAAGGTTTTTGAAGAGGCGGATACATTAAATACAGAGAATGTAAAAGCATTGGATGTTGCAAGTCAGAAGTATGTTTTGGCTCAACTAGATTTAGAAAAGGCAAACAATGATTTGAGTGATTACTTAGAAGAAATGAAGAATGTTGAAGAAACAGAAGATAAGGAAAATGTAAATACAGGAGCACAAACAGCATTAGGATTATATGCATTAGGTGGTGTATTAGGCTTTGCAGGTGTAGCATTGACTGGTAAACGTGCTCGTAAAGAGGATTAATCTAGTTAGAGTTAAGACTTGTAGAAAGCAGATTAGAGATAGAATCTGCTTTCTTTGATTGGTAATTGAAAATCATGTTAGAAAAATTGTTATTAATTGATAAGTGAGTTTGTGTTCATATGATGATTTATGGTTGGTTTTTCATGAAAACGCTTTAATTATAGTTAATGGAATGGTTTTATGGTTATAAAATCAAAATATATTAGGAGGGTTTTTAAGATGAATAAACTAACTAAACAGTTACTATCATTAGGGTTGAGTGCAGTAACTGTAGCTGGTATGGTTACGCCAGTGTTGGCTGATGATGAAGTTCCAACAACAGAACCAGAGGCAACTGAGGTTACAGATCAACCGACGGAGAATGTTCCTGGTAATGAGCTTGTAATGAAATCTATTACATTACAAATTACTAAGGATGGTCAAACAACATCAACTACTTTTGATGTTGATGTAAATGCTACAGATGATTATATTACTAGTTATATTGTGGCAAATTGTGTTCCAGAAGGATACGTGATTGATGGTAAGGGGGCTGCTAGTAGCCTACAGAAAGTTTCTGATACAGAATGGCAAATGGTTTTGGTAAAAAAGGAAGAGCAGAAACCAGAAGAAGCGTTGCAAACTTTTAAAATAAAAGTAGTATTTTCAGATAAGACGCACAAAAGATTATGAAGATACATTTGAATCTACTCGTAATGACGCATTCTTTTATATCATAGAAAATTTTATACCATAAGGATATAAATATGTTGATACCAATGGAATAGATTATAATGAAGCTGCAAATACGTATACTTTAACTCTTTATAAAATAAAATCTATTAAATTGGATTCTTATCTTGATGGAGTAAAGAATACATATATGTCTGAAGTAGAAGTTCCGTACGACTATACTGACAAAGAAATTAAGAATTATATTGAAGAAAGATATTCTACTGGTAAAATTGAATCGATTACGAAGGTAGATGATAATGCGTGGGTTATCAAATGTGTTACTGTTAAAGATGAAGCTGAAGATTACACTGTATATATTAATAAAGATGGTGTAGAAACTAGTCAAAAAATTCATGTATCTAAGGATGATCAGTATATGTATGGTGGTATGTATCAGTATTTAAAAATTAATTGTGTTCCTGATGGGTATCATGTAGATTATAAAAAAGGGGCTGGTACTTATAAGGGTATTGTTGGTGGTGGATCCGATTCGTATCGCATTTATCTTGCAAAGAATAATGATAAA
Organism: Holdemanella hominis; assembly: GCF_014306155.1. Lineage (NCBI taxonomy): Bacteria > Bacillati > Bacillota > Erysipelotrichia > Erysipelotrichales > Erysipelotrichaceae > Holdemanella > Holdemanella hominis. Next base: position 1,894 of record NZ_JACRWH010000075.1, read on the forward strand.
CCAGTAATGAAAAAATTTACGGTTAAAATTTTAAAAACTACAATGATGGGTGAGGATTATTTTAATCATTCTGAAGTAGAGTATCATACTTTTGAATACGATAGTAAAGATACTACAGGAATTGAGGATTATGTTATTAAAAAATTCAGTCCAAAAGGTTACGTTATTAGTAGTGGACCAGTAGCTTTTGATGTATATCAAATTGATGATTTGACTTATGGTGCAATAGCATGTAAAATGCCTGAAAAACAGGGGGATATACCAGAAATAACTACTTATAAATTACATTATATTGATAGTGCTACGAATAAAGAGGTTTATTCAAGTACTTATTCAAATTCAAAGCTTGGAGGTAAATTAGATAGTATTAAAGCGTCTGATATAATAAACCTTCCTGTTGGTTATGTGTTTGATGGAAATTCATTTGAGGTAAGTAATATACAAGATAATGGTTCATATTTAGTAAATGTGTATGTTAAAAAAGGAGAATTTAAAACTCCGACTACAATTAATTTCTATAGAAGTGATAATGGAAAACTAATTCAAATTAAATCTGTAAATACATATGCTCAAGATTTAGATTTGGATAAAGATGGTATAGTCAGCACAGATGAGTTAGAATCTTTATGTCCTAGTGGATATAAGAGATCTAGTTTGTCATTTAGTGATGAGCAAATTCATTATACTTTCGCTAATGATTCAGTATATACAAATTGTGTTCTCGGTATTTACTTAGAGGAACTTTCTACAGTGGTTGCACCTTCTAGTTCTAAAGATGCTGCTTCTATTTCAGGTGTGAATTCAAATGAAGTTTTAGCGAATAGCTTAACTAAGGAACAAAAAAAGAAATATGATGCTGCAGTTAAAGAAGGTAAAAAGATTGAATTTAAGCCTGTTGTGAAAAATGAAGTGAATGAATCTGATAAAAAATTGTTGTTGGCATATGCTGATAAAGCAGATGCTGAAGTAGTGAATGCATTTGATATTGAAATTGAATTGTTAATTAATGATGAGAGTAAAGGTTTGATTCCTGAAACGAGTGAAAAATTAACATTCAAGGTAGCTATTCCAGAAAACCTAAAGAAGAATGGTCGTAAGTTCTATGTATTGCGTGCTCATGATGGTAAGGTTGAAAAGCTTCCAGTAAATGAAGATGGAACATTTGAAACAGATAAGTTCTCTTCATATATGTTGGTTTATGAAGATGTAAAGGCTACAACCCCAGAATCAAAGCCTGAGGTAAAACCTGGAACTGATACAGAAACTAATCCAGCAGTTAAGCCAGAAACAAAACCAGCTGTTAAACCAAGTACTGGATCTACTACAACTACAACAGATACAAAGAAAAACAATACAGTTAAGAAAGATGTTAAGAAGAATAAGAAGGTAAATACAAGTACAAAGACTTCAAGCACATTGTTTACTGGATTATTGGGTGTTTCTATTATTGGTTTAGGTGCAGTCGAAGTATTGCGTAGAAGAAATAAAAAATTTAATTAGAGGGTAAGTTAATTCTTGCCTTCTTTTTATATGGGCATATCTGTTGATGTTTAAGTGTGATAGGTCCATAATGTGCTTGATTTGGAGGTATTCATATTATGAAACGTTATATAAACTATTCAATTATATATGCAGTATTAGCTTTAGTAGGTGGAGTATTTTATCGTGAATTTACAAAGATGAATGGTTATACTGCTTGGACGAGTTTGTCTGTTGTTCATACACATTATTTTATCTTGGGTATGATGTTCTTTTTAATTCTTGGATTGGTTTCTTTTAATGTTAATTTTAAATCAAATCGTGCGGTGTTGTTTTATAATGTTGGATTAAATCTAACGGCTATTATGTTAGTAGTTCGTGGTATTGTTCAAGTGTTGGATTTAAATATAGTATCTGCAGTTATTTCTGGCATTGCAGGTATTGGTCATATTATTCTGGGTGTTTCATTAATTCTAATTTTATTGGATATAAAAAAGAGCGTTTAAGCTCTTTTAGTTTGCCTCTAACATGTCGGCTAGGGAAGTGTCTTGCACGAATGTATTTGCGTTATTCATAAATAATACATCTGTGATTAAATCGTCTTTAATGAGTCTTTTGTAGTCTTCAAAGTAATATCTGGCGTCTATTACTGTTATTGAATTAAATTGTGGAATCAAGAATGGTATTAGACTATTCGCATAGGAATCTTTAATCAATAGTAGGTGTCTTTTTGAGTTGTTGTCTACATTGATGTGGAATAGGGCTTTGTTGCCTCCCATAAAGACTGTGTATTGGTCTTTTGTTTCTAGTGCGTCTGAGTGATAGATGGTTCTTGATTTTTTGTTTGTGGATTCGTCTGTGATGACGTAATCGCATTTATCTTTTGGTACATAGATATCGATTTCGTCTTTGATGTTTACACTTCCGGTTTTGTTGGCGAGTGTTCCTTCAAAGTTTGTCGTGACTGGATATATTGTATAGTCGGATTGTTTGGTTGTTTCAAGATTGAATGTTTTGGCTATGTCTTGATAGGCATAGTAGGATGCAAGGCTTGTCCAATGGTGGTCCGTTTTATAATATAAGTATTCGTCTTTGTGTTTTTTTAATGTATTTCGCAAATCTATTTTAACAATGGAATCATCCAATTTACTATAGATGTTGTCCATTTGTTTATCTTGGTTTAGGGTAACTGCATATTTTGGCAGGTACTCCTTTTTTATGCTTACAGCATTTGGTGCAGTCACAAATCCTACGTTGAGTTCTGGATAGTTTTGTTTAAATGTGTTTATGGCGTTTAGATTTCTTTCGAGTTGTTCCTTGTTGGGTTTGGCTGTTTTTTCTATAAGGCCTTGTTTAGTAAGGAATATGTCTTGTATTTCTTTTACGCCAAATGTTTTTTGAATCAAGTATTTAATGTGTATGTTTTGATCTCTACATACGAATTGATCAGAGAACCATGTATTTAAGTCTTTTGTGTATTGTCCGGATAATACGTGTTCTGTATTCCATGACGGAAAGGTTTGTAGGGGTCTATTTTCTGTTTCGGATTGTTTATGGTCAGGAATGATGATGTTTAGTGCCATTGTTGCTATTGCTGCTACACTAACAACTTTGGTTAGGCTGCTTGCCATAATGCTTGAATATTTATGTTTCATGTTAGACCTCCTTTTCTAGAATGCGAAGTATAGGAAGGAATGGTATGTTCCTCCTACAATAAATGCGATGCATACAATTAATAGAATTATGTAGATTGTCCATGTTGTGTATACGGCTTTCATTTTGTATTGGTTGTATACAAAGATTTGAATTCTGTCATAGACTTTTGTACTGAGTAGAATGGCGAGTACGAATAATATAAAATAGGATTTTAGCATAAACTTGGCTTGGTTGTTTGCGAATGTTGTTGTGCCTATACCTATCATTTTTCCAAGTGTTGAAAATGCAGTTGTGATATTTGGACTCATAAAGAATACCCATCCAATTAATACTACGAGTAATGTATAGATGTGGGATATTGGTTTTGGAAGTTTTTCGAGTTTTTCTCTTAAGAAGAATTTTTCAAGGAGTAAAAGACATCCATAATAGAGTCCCCATAGAATGAATGTCCAGTTAGCGCCATGCCAGAGTCCTGTGCAGAACCATACGATAAAGATGTTTCTTATGTATGTGTTTTTGTCTACGCGATTACCACCTAATGGAATGTATAGATAGTCTCTAAACCATTGGGATAGGGATATGTGCCATTTTCTCCAGAAGTCTTGTACAGATGTGGCTGTGTATGGATGGTCGAAGTTTGGTTTGAAGTCAAAGCCAAAAAATTTTGAGAGTCCAATGGCCATGTCTGAATAGCCGGAGAAGTCAAAATAGATTTGTAGCATGTAGGAAATGGCTAATAGCCATACGCCTAGAGTGGAAGTGTTATTTTGAAGTATGGAGTAGACATAAGATAATTGGTCGGCTAACAATACTTTTTTTATTAAACCTTTACTGATTAGAACCATGCCAGATGCGTATTGTGCTTTTGAGAGGGTTCTATTTCTTAGTTGGTCTTCCATTTCGTGGTAGGAAACAATGGGTCCCATACTGATTTTTCCAAAGAAACTTACATAGAGTGTGAAGAGTATGATGTTTTTTTGTGGTTTACTTTTATCGTTATATACATCGAATATGTATGAGAGTTCACTGAATGTAAAGAAGGATAGTCCTACGGGTAAAGCGATTTTAAGATCGGATTGTATATGGAGTATGTCCATTAAAAATCCTGTATATTTATAGAAGCCAAGAATGAATAGGTTAACAACTACGGATACTATGAGTAGTATTTTTTTAGTTTTTTCATCATTTTGCGCTTCTAGTTCAAATGCCGTGAAGTAATTCCATAGAATGGATAGAATGAGTAGTACAACATAGATTGGGTTGGACCATGCATAAAAGAGTAGGCTTAATACGACTAATAGAATGTTTTGTAGTTTTACGTTTCTGATGAGTTTTGTGAGTAGAACGCTAATGGGTAAGAAACAAAATAAAAAAATTAAATCTGTGAATACCATATTTTATTCCCCCTCACTCAATACTTTTTTGAATTGATCATTCATTGTGTTTGCATCTTCTTTTACTGCATATAAGCCATAGTTTCCATGAATATCAATAAAAGCGTTTTTTAATAGTTCGGCTTGTTGTGGTGCATAGCCTTCAAAGATGCCTTTTTGATTTTTAACTCTTTTTTCAATGGTTTCTTTAAATGGTTCTTGTTGAGAATGGTCTTTAAATTTCACTAAAACAAATTCACTGGCACTCATAGCGTCGTTGGATTTGTAGTAGATAACACTTTCATATTGTGATGGATCTAAGTCTAGAAATCGTTTCATACTTAAATTGTCTTGTTGGCTAAGTCCATCAAGCTTGATGTTTTCTATGGTTTTACTTTGCACTTCTTCCATAGTTTTCGTACTGTCTTTGTCGTATGAGAAATTTGTGGATAGTAAAATAATGAATCCGATGAGAACGAATCCTTTTAAAATGGTGAATATATACTTTTTCATAATCCCTATGCCCCTTATAATTTGATTGTGATTACTTCAATTGTATCATAAATTCCCTGAACTATTCATGAAAATATAAAAATTCGTAGAATGTTCCTAATTTAAAGGAAATCTACGAATTTTTCTTATCACCCATTGGGTGAACTTTTCATATAAGAAAAGCTCCTCTATAATATAGGCGTCAAAACCAAAAAAAGGAGCCA
>NZ_JACRWH010000076.1:0-6770 GCF_014306155.1 Holdemanella hominis
AAGCCAAGATAACATGTGTGGCAAAGAAGAGAACGTTCTACATTGTCTAAAATGCAAGGACGAGCTTTACCGGAAGCATCTAGTTTTCGAATGTAGTCAATATTATCGAAGAAGATATTCTTGATGGGATGAATAAAATTGAAGTTTTTAACATCACAATCTAATAATGATAGAGTTTCAATTGGAATGTTTGAATGATAAGTGGTGTCCATAATTGAAGTATAGAATTAAATAGAGATGTAAACAAGACTTAGCAAATGAAAAGCGCCCATACAAATCATTTTATATGATTTGATGGGCTTTTTTTACGCTTTTGGCTTTAGCCAGCTGAGTGCGAAGTACGAAACGACAAAACCACCTGCTATGCGGGTGGTATCAAAAAAAATGTTATACAAAATAATCACCATTCTTTCTATAATGAAGGTGTTCAAGCTATCAAAATAAGAAAGAATGGTGATTATGATGGCTAATAAAGCAAACTCTTTAGCACATACAAAATGGATGTGTAAGTATCACATCATTTTCACTCCAAAGTATAGACGAAAAGTGATATACAATCAATATCGAAAAGATTTAGGTGAAATATTGAGAGAATTATGTAGATACAAGCATGTAGAAATAATAGAAGGACATTTGATGAGAGACCATGTACATATGCTGGTAATGATACCTCCATCATTATCTGTATCTGCATTTATGGGATATCTGAAAGGGAAGTCAGCATTAATGATGTTTGACAGACATGCAAATTTGAAATATAAGTTTGGAAACAGACATTTTTGAAGTGAAGGATATTATGTAAGTACAGTAGGATTGAATGATGCTACAGTTGCAAAACATATTCGAGAGCAGGAAATGCACGATATAGCAATGGATAAAATGAGTGTAAAAGAGTACGCAAATCCATTCTCAGAACCACACCAACAGGCGTATAAACAAGAAAAAGCAAGGAGAAAGAATAAGTAAAAATAAAGCCCTTTGCGAGCTGGCAGTAAAGTTTTATAGCCGCAGAGAAAACCAACCCTTTTAAGCGTGATTTTTAGGTATCATAATAATAAAAACCCATCCTAGTGCTTACTAGAATGGGTTTTTTGTCGTTAATAGTTTCCTGTATAGTTCCACACCTTTGTATAGGATGGCTTCAGCAAAGGTGAACTTATTTGAGTGTAATGGAATGGTGTCTCCCGTACCTAAAAAGAAGAAGATAGATGGGGCTACATTTCTATAGTAGCCAAAGTCTTCACTGATAAGTACAGGGCTTTCTAGTTTGTTGACTAGATTGTTTTTGTATATTGTATAGAATAATTCTTCGTTGTTGAATACAGGTGGATAGTGGTGATTGATTTTGAAGTTTACTTGCACCTTGTATTTTTTGATTGCATTATTCATGTTTTGTTCAATGATATTCACAATTTGATCAAATACCTTTGGATCATAATAGCGAATAGAGCCTCGTACATGGGCTTGGTCAGCAATGATGTTAAAAGCTGATCCAGAATGGAAAGTTCCAAAATGAAGAAGGTGGAATGTGTTGTCGTCGAAAGCTTTTTCTTCTTGTTCTAAAGACTTTTGTAGAATTTCTACACAAGCCGTTAGTGCATTGATTCCATTTTGAGGTTGGGCTGCATGACTGGCTTTTCCTTTTACTAAAAGTTCAAACTCACATCCGCCTGCCATCATTTCATGAGGACGCGTATAGACTTTGCCTTTTTCAAGTTCTGGATAGATGTGTGTTCCGTAGATGGCGGCAATATTAAATTTATCGAAGAATTTAGATTCAATGATAGGTTTGGCGCCACCAGGTTTTTCTTCGCCTGGCTGAAATAACAATAATACGTTGTAGTCGCTTTCCTTGGCATATTTCGCTAATTCTAAAACCATGGCCATATGGCCGTCGTGCCCGCAGGCGTGCATACATCCATTGGTGCTTTTGAATTCTAGGTCTGTATTTTCTTCCATAGGAAGTGCATCCATATCGGAACGGAATACGATTGTCTTTTCTTTTTGGTTATCAAAATAGGCGGTTACACTATTTTGGATGGGATGATCAATGATGCAGTCATATAAGTCTAATACGTTTTCAATATATTGCGCTGTCTTTTGTGTGGTAAGTTCAATTTCTGGAATTTGGTGTAAATTTCTTCTGTTTTCAATGATTGTTGTCATAAAATTCTCCTTTTATTGGGGTTATTATACACCCTATTTTGAATTGTTAAATAAATTTAACATAGATTTAACATTGTAAAGATAGTATGAATTTGCGTTTAAATTTATATTAAGTGTGTAATTATGAAAAGGTGGAAAATATGACAACAACAAATATATTGTCTTTATTGGGTGGATTAGCTTTATTCCTATATGGAATGCAGATGATGGGAAATGGTCTTGAAGCTGCGGCTGGAGATCGTTTAAAACAAATTTTGGAGAAATTAACTTCAAATCGATTTTTAGGAGTCATTGTAGGTGCGCTTGTTACGGCGGTTATTCAAAGTTCGAGTGCAACAACAGTTATGGTCGTTGGATTTGTCAACGCACAGATGATGACTTTACAACAAGCTGTATGGATTATTATGGGAGCTAACGTCGGTACAACCATTACGGGTCAGTTGATCGCGCTGGATGTAAGTGCCATTGCTCCATTAGTTGCCTTTATGGGTGTGGCATTGATTATGTTTACGAAGAGTGCCAAAGCAACCGATATTGGGCAGATCATTGCAGGTTTGGGTATTCTTTTTATTGGTATGAATATGATGAGTACAGCTATGATGCCATTAAGAGAATCAAAAGAATTTGTTGAATTAGTCACAAATTTCTCAAATCCATTAGTAGGTATTTTGGTGGGTGCAGGATTTACGGCTTTGATTCAATCGAGTTCAGCTTCAGTAGGTATTTTACAAGCCCTAGCAGCCAGTGGTGTTATTGGCTTGGATGGAGCTGTATATGTGTTGTTTGGACAGAATATTGGTACTTGTATTACGGCTGTTCTTGCTTCAATTGGAACAAGTCGTGAGGCTAAGCAGGCTACCGCCATTCACTTGAGCTTTAATATCATTGGTACAACGATCTTTACAATTGTATGTATGTTTACACCATTGGTATCTGGGGTTATTCATTTAACGCCATACAATCCGACTGCACAGATTGCGAATATGCATACTATATTTAATGTTTGTACAACAATCTTGTTGCTTCCATTTGGAAAGTATTTGGCTGAGTTTGCACAACACATCTTGCCGGTTGAAAATAAAGAGATTGAAGATGAGCGTTTATTGTATTTGCAGCCACTACCTAAGTCTAAGAAGATGATTGGTGGTGCAGCTATTTCGGTTAAACAAATTAATGATGAAACAATGCACATGTTGAGTCTTGCGTATGAGAATGTAAATCAGGCTTTTGATCAATTGTTGCAGTTTAGTGATAAGACAGATGAACAGATCTACAAAAGAGAGGATACAGTCAATTACTTGGATAAAGTCATTAGTGAATATATTAGTACGGCTTTGGCTACGCCAAACTTGAATGTGAATATTTCTCAAGCATTGTCTAGCTACTATTTGATGTTAGTGGATATTGAGCGTATTAGTGATTATGCCGTGAATATGAATCATCAGGCGACAAAACGTCTTCAAGGAGATATGACAATTTCGGAAATTGAAATTATAGAGCACATGAAGAAGTTATGTGAGGATATGAAGAATGATTTGGATGATGTAGAAGAGGCAGAACGTAAAGATGATGTGATTGATTCACTTGTATCTAGTTGGCGTGAAGCACAGATTCAAGCTTTAAAACAAAAGAAATGTTCAAGCGAAGTTAGCATGATGTTGTCACGTATTTTTACAGATTTTGAGCGTATTAATGACCACGCTTTAAATGTGTCTCAAGAACTGGACAAGATTACAGTGGAAATTCCTGATTAATAAGCAGTTTTTCTGCTTATTTTTTGTTATAATTTGATTATGAATATTGAGAAGTTATTGAATACAATTATTGAAGCAGGAAAGATGTTAGTGGAGAGTGGTGCGGAAGTCAGCCGTGTCGAAGAAACAATGGTCAGAATGTGTCATTGTTTTGAAGGTATTGAATATGCGGATAGCTATGTGACTTTAACGGGTATCATGTTTTCTTTGACGTATGACAATCAAACAATGACGCGTATTTGCAGGGTACACACGGGAGAGGTAGATTTGAATCGTATTGATCAAATTAATACGCTTTCTAGAAGAATTTGTTCAAATCCAATATCAGTGGATGAGTTAGCTAATGAATTGGATCGAATTAAGGGGATGTCTCGCTATACATTTAAAGAGACAATGCTTTTTGGTGCGGTTGGCGCTGCTGGATTTGGAATGTTCTTTAATGGGACTTTATTAGAAATTGTAATGTCCTTTTTTATTGGGATTTTGATTCGTTGTATTAGCTGTTTCTTGTCAAAACACAAACTAAATTCTTTCTTGAATAATGCGATATCGGCAGGATCTGCAGCACTGAGTGCGCAATTGATCCATCAAGCATTACCGCAGACGAATGTGGATATTATGGTTATTTCTAGCTTTATGCTTTTAGTGCCTGGACTTGCGATTACCAATGCGATTCGTGATACGATTGCAGGAGATTATGTTTCTGGTGTCGCAAGAGCGGTTGATGCCTTTTTGTGTGCTATTGCCATTGCGGTAGGGGCTGGTTTTGTGATGTATTTTTGGATATAGGGGAATGAATTATGATATATGTGATTTTAAAAGCAGGAATCTCTTCATTCCTTGCTAGTTTAGGGTTTGGTTTCCTATTTAATATTAAAGGAAGAAATTTATGGCTAGCCGGTGTTGTAGGCGCCATTGGTGGTGTCTGTTACAAGGTGGGACTGTATTTAGATTGTTCTGAAATATTATCCAATTTCTATGGGGCTTTAGGTTTAGCCTTAGCATCAGAAATATTGGCACGACAATGTAAGACACCAGTCACAACATTTTTAGTTTGTGCATTGATTCCATTGGTTCCTGGAGGCGGTATGTATCGTACGATGCTTGCGGCCATTCGTGGGGATGCTCAAAACACACTAAATATGGGGCTTCAAACGTTGAGTATTGCGGGTGTTTTGGCTTTGGGAATCCTATTGGTTTCCACAATTATGCGTGTGTATTATCAGGAAAAGAGAAAATTTTTAGAAAAAAAGTAAAAAAGTACTTGCAAAGATGAATATTTATGGTATTATATATGAGCGTCTTGGGGATATGGGCCTGTAGCTCAGGTGGTTAGAGCGCACCCCTGATAAGGGTGAGGTCGTTGGTTCAAGTCCATTCAGGCCCACCATGATTTCTTTAGACGCTTACTATAATGGGGTGTTAGCTCAGCTGGGAGAGCACCTGCCTTGCACGCAGGGGGTCATCGGTTCGATCCCGATACGCTCCACCATTTGTAAAATTCAAACTGCATATGCAGTTTTTTTTTTATATTAAGATTTTGACTTCGGAACAGAGAAATATGATATGTGAAATAGCACTAAAATATCACAAGATATGAATTATCAGGAATGACAAAAACGACTATCGTAATAGCCAACATTTTGTATTTGTCTGTCTTTTAGTTGTTGAATTATTTTTTTTACAATCATCTTATGATCACATTCAGGGCAGTGCATCATATAGTTTTCTTCAAGTTCATTTGGAACTAATTTATCGATCAACTATCTAGGTGCTTCTTCTTCGTAACCGAGTTTTGTACATTTCATCAATATATCTTTTTCAGTATGTTCTGTCATTTCTTTTGTCCTTGAATGAATTATATGTATAAATATACTGCATTGTGGCTTTACATTTACATTGAATTGGATCTTAGGTTAAAAGAATCTATTAAATGAGTGCGGTATTTGAATTTATTGAGTTTGTTTTTAAGGACTTTAGTTTTAGGTTTACGAGAATTATCCTTGTTCTTTTTGATTCCAAGAAGTGCATGTACTTTATCTATGGTTTTCTTAGAAGCATTGGCATCGAATAATTAAGAAATGATAGTCCGGTATATGTATAATAAGGCGGTTTATAAAATCAATCACATTATCTGTGACATCATATCTTTTCTCATCCTTGTGATCATTGTAGAACCAGCTGACAGTATTTGATTCTTTATTGTATTCTGTGATTCTATTTTCAGCCATGGCAGGTCTACCTGCATAGCGAATAAAGTAGTTTACGCAGCAGCCTTGAATATCTTTACTATTTTTGGAATCGTTGTCATTGGATTTGAACTTGGCATAGACATAGAATCCTTTAGGATGATCTTTATAGAGTCTGTTCTTTTCTTCAGGCTTCTTTAATCCACCAACTTCTTGAATAAGGCGAATCAGTTTCAACTCGAATGTTTGAATGATAAGTTGTGTCCATATATTAATTGTATGTGAATTTAATGTGAACATGTGAGAATATTAATAAATATCATATATTCGCATTGGTGATATAATGATACAAATAAAATAATTTAGAAAGTCTCAAATCTATCTATTAAACCTATTTTGAATATAGTATAATAGAGTCGAATAGAACAGGAGGACTTGTCTTATGAAGGTGTTTTCAATGTCGCAAAGAATCTATTATAAAGATTTGGAACCAGATGCAGAATTGATCATCAAAAAGGATCTTGAGCTGTATAACTGTATGCTTCATAAGGCATTCAAGATCTGTTTTGATCGTGCCTATAAGGATGTTACTTATTCAGAAACAGATCAAAGAATGATCAAGTCCTTTTATGGTACAAATGATTATTTTCCTTTGTCTGCC
>NZ_JACRWH010000077.1:0-6646 GCF_014306155.1 Holdemanella hominis
CTCCAGTGTTTTCAACATGTTTCCCTTCAAGAAACGTAACTGTGTTTCGGTCCTTCGCTCCATGTACTTTCATACACTTCATAGCTACAATATGACCTCATCGGACTTCTTGCAGTTCTTCCCGTTGCTCTTGTGGTGTTAGCACTTGTAACAACAGTACCGTGTTTATCGGAAACTGCAAGACCTCCCAGGTATGCAGTTGATACCTTGACTTCTCGCCCTGCTTTACAACGCCGGTGGTGTCCGATTGAATCTGGCATAACGATTCAACCTATATTGGTTGCGGCCTATATGAGAGCATCACCCACCACTATGTTGAGTCTAACGACGCTAGATTGCTTCAGGCTTTCGCTTTAGAGCTCTAAGTCTTTCCTTCCTACACTTAACACTGTACCTCACGATACAATGCCCAAGGACTAGATACTGGTCTCTTTGCTCCAAGAGTTACCAGGTTAGAAGTTTCACCTAACTAAATCAACTGCACCGAACTGGCGCACCATAAACAATCCCTCCTCAAGCACATTATTAGTTATTTCCATTCAAAAGTAAACCTACTATTAGTAGAATTTAACATAATTAGAAAAAAATATAAAAAGCAGAGATACACAACAAATATCTCTGCATACACATACCGACAAACAACCTAATACAAATAAAATTTAAAATAAGCATTCATCCATAAATATCCGTATACATATTATTAAGCTTCTTCACACTTAACTTAATATCATTTTCCAATAAACCATATAGTTCTAAGTCTTCTTTTGTCATATTATCTTTATGCTTTACATCACCGTTTTTATCTAAACTATATTCATTTAATGCTGAGTCAGAATTTAAACTTCTATTCTTAGCAATATTAAGTGTTATAAACTTATCATCTATTCTTATAGTGACTACAGTATTTAAATCATTATCAATTGTTCCAACTATAAACTTGTCTTTATCTAAAATATTTTGATTCCATCCTAAGCCTTGTGGTCTCTCAAACATATAGACATCAAATTTTGTTTTTCCACTTAATAATGAATAATTATCTCCCATTTTTTCAAAACCAAGATTAGTTAGTGCTGTATCAAATGATTTCACAAGGATATCTTGCTTATGGTTTTGGACACCAATATAACTAAGAAAAATTAATCCTATAGAAACCATAGCAAGTGTACCCAACTTAAACCACTTTAAATGTTTTAGATTTTTATCAATCGACTGCACAATTTCAATATTATCCTTTAACATATAATCAATTGATATACCTGAATCTTCACTAATCTTTACAAGGGTTTCTAAATCAGGATAATTCTTTTCATTTTCCCAATTTGAAATAGTTTGTCTTGTCACATGATAACGCTGTGCAAATTCTTCTTGAGACATGTGCTTGTTCTCTTATTTTAAGTATTGTTCGACCTAGTTTTATGATAACTCCTCCTTTAGTCACTTTTATTTTAACTTTTAAACAAAAAAATCTAGCAAATATCACTTGAAGACACCATAATACACGCAAAACTTATTTACCTACTATATTAAATATAAAAAGTTAAGAATTTGTTCAGAATTATGTACGACATAATTTCATAATTAAAAATTATTATTGTAAATGTAAAGAGAGGTGTATGTTTATGGCGGCAAAATCTACAAAATATCTAACAATAAGTGGTATAGCATTTTTATTATTATTCATGTACTTTCTAATATCAAATGGATGTTTAACTGACTCAACAAAGCTTGAGCTATTAATTAAAAGTTTTGGAGTCATGGCTCCAGTATTTTTCCTTACTTTACAAATCATTCAAGTAATCATCCCTATCATTCCTGGTGGTATTACTTGTGGCATAGGAATTATCTTATTTGGTCCTTTTTGGGGATTTATCCTTAATTATACTGGTTCAATGATTGGTTCCATTATTGCTTTTCTAATGGTGAAACATTATGGACACGACTTTATCTTAAAATTTACTGATCAACAAACATATGATAAATATATCGGTTGGTTAGATAAAGGTAATAAATTCAACAAATTGTTCGCTTTAGCAATTTTAGTTCCTGGATTTCCTGATGATCTACTTTGCATGATTGCAGGTCTTACGAGTATGAGTCTTAAAAAATATATCTTTATTATCGCAACTTGCAAACCTCTTGCATTAATTGCTTATTCATGGGGAGTTAAAGAAATCATTATGAAAATTGGTACAATGTTTTAGTTTTATATTGAAATCAAGTAAAAATCAATTCATAATTTATAATTGAAAACAATAAAGGGAGCGTGTTTATATTGGAATACAATATTTTAGTCGTAGAAGATGAAAATGGAATTAGAGAAACTATTAGTATTTTCTTAGAAAATCAAGGATACCATATTTTTACAGCTGAAAACGGTGCTCAGGGGCTAGAAATCATTCACAATAATGATATTCATTTAGCCGTTGTTGATATCATGATGCCCGTTATGGATGGAATGACAATGGTATTAAAATTAAGAGAAAAATATGATATGCCAGTAATCTTTTTAAGTGCAAAGTCAGAAGATATCGATAAAATAAAAGGATTAAACGTAGGAGCTGATGATTATATCACTAAGCCATTTGAACCCTTAGAATTAATTGCTCGTGTAAATTCAAATTTAAGAAGATACAGCCAAATCTTAAAATTAAAACAAGGTTATAAAGAAGAAATACAACAAGAAATTTTACAAGTCGGTGACTTAATATTAGACAAAGATACAAAACAAGTAACCATCCATGGTCAAGAATTACATTTAACTTTAAAAGAGTTTCAAATATTAGAATTGTTAATGAGTCAACCTGGTAAAGTATTTTCGAGTGAACAGATCTATGAAAGTATTTGGAACGAAATTGCTATAAACACTGATACAATTATGGTCCATATTCGACGTTTACGTAAAAAAATTGAAGAAGATCCAAAAAATCCAGAATATATTAAAGTTGTTTGGGGTATTGGATACAAAATTGAAAAATTGTAGGTGATATTATGAAGAAAGGAAAAAATATTTTTACTATCATTCTTACATCAATACTATTAATTATGAGTTTTTCTGCTATTAGCTTATATGATAATGTAAATACCAAAGATATTAATAAATTTAAAGATATTGAATACTATTTTTCTGAAGAATTTCAATATACAACATTAGGATTAACAATGCAGTTGGACTCAAATTACACTCCTCTTCTATTCTCAGATTCGGTAAACAACGAAAACAAAGAATATGTTAAAGACGAATTTAACCATCGATTAGAAGATGTAAAAAGCTTTATGCATATGGATAAAGACTTCTTCTATATCGCAAAAAACACAAATACAAATAAAGTTATTACGAATATCAAGAATTATGATCAAAACACATTTAACCTCGATAATTATGGTTATACAATTCATGTTAACTATGATAAAGAAGGTTATTGTACAACAGATGGAAATGTAAGTAACGTATTTTCTAAGATAGAAACAAATGATTTATTTGATAGCTCTGAGTATCAATATGAAAAGCCAACATTTTCAGATAATGACATTTCAGTTAATACTCCCAAAAATATAGATATTCAATATATCTTTTCAAAAAACATTAAATCTTTTGAAGGTCTATCTGGTTATTTAAATTCATGGGAACATTACAATTCCTTTAGCGCAGTCGTATTCTGTGTATTTTCATTGATAATTTTCTTATTTATTCTTTTTTACCCCATTAAATATGTTGAACAAACCCATCCATTTAAGACAATAAAAAAGTGGAGTTTTGAAATCAATTTATTTGCATGGCCAACAATTCTAACTTTAGCCTTTTTAGCAATACTAATGCTTGCAGGAACAACAATAAATGGCCAATTAAATTTTATTTTAAATAGTTTTGGAATTGGATACGGAAATCAACTATTATTCGTTATTAATTTCATTGTTTGGTATTTATCCCTACTATCTATAGCAATTAGTGTTTTCTTGATTAAGTTCATTGTAGTTTATGGGCCAATTCATTATTTCAAAGATTATACACTCATTTCAAGAATTCTATCCTATATCAAGCGTAAATTAAACATACTCTCAGAAATTGACCTTACATCACCAATGCATACAACTATAATGAAATACGTTCTCATTAATGGTGCTATTACTATCTTTATCGCATTATGGAATCCTGCCTTATCCATTGTCTTTACTATCATCTATACATTGTTATTGTTCTTCTATATAAAAATGAAAACTCAAGAAATTCAAACAGATTACAACACACTATTAGATTCCATCAAAAATATTATTTCAGAAGATTTTGATACGATTACTGAAAAAGATTTTGGGATATTTGAATCAAGTAAAGAAGAACTTAATCAACTTAGTGTAAACTTTGAAAAAGCTATTCAAGAAAAAGTCAAATCAGAAAAGATGAAAACTGAATTAATTTCAAATGTATCGCATGATTTAAAAACACCTCTTACATGTATAAAAAACTATCTAACTTTACTTAAAAATGATGATATTACATTGGAAAATAAACATCATTATTTAGAACAACTTACTCTATATACAAATAGACTAAAGAATCTTATCGAAGATTTATTCGAAATCAGCAAAGTTGATAGTGGTAATATCAACCTGAATCTTCAAGAGTTAGATATTGTTTCATTACTGAATCAAGCTTATCTCGAAAATGAAGAAATGTTAGAATCTAAGAACATTACTTTTATAAGGAAAATCAATATTGAGAAATTACTTGTATTCCTTGATAGTGATAAAACATATCGTATCTTCGAAAACTTATTTACAAATATTAATAAATATGCCCTACCAGGTAGTCGCGCATATTTAACAATGACGGAATTAGATAATAGTTTTGAAATCGAGTTTTCAAATATTTCAGAAGTTCCAATGGATTTTACTTCAGAAGAAATCACAGAACGATTTGTTCGCGGTGATAAGTCTCGTTCTAAACAAGGAAGTGGTTTAGGTCTAGCAATCGCTCGTAGTTTTACAGAAGCTCAAGGTGGGTTGTTTGATATTACGATTGATTGTGACCTGTTTAAAGTGAAGATTACATTTCCTAAAAGTCTAGAAAACCAAAAAGGAATTATTACAAAATAAAAATCAGCCATCTCATTTAATTATGATATACTACACCTTACTAATAGGTATCATATCATACGAAGATGGCTTTTTTTGTTAAGAAATTGTTCAGTTTTTTATCAGATATTAGTTAAGACCTTTTCTCTATACTTTAAATAGAAAGAAGGATGATTTATATATGTTAACCGTTATTATGTCGATAATTAGTTTTATATTTATATTTAGCTTTTTCATTTATGAATTCAATAAAACAAGCTTAAATGGTGTTGTTAAAATTCTTTTAGCAACTCTACTATCAATTCCATCATTAAAACTCAACAGTGTCTTATTTATATTTGAAATACATTTTATTGTAATCACCATCATATTTGAATTCTTGTTCAATAAAATTATAAAAAGTGATAATACAAAGTATAAAAAGCTTTATATGTACATCCCTATTCCTTTAATTCTCTCAATTTGTTTGATGTATTTTGGTTCTTATAACATGAATCACATTTTAAAAACACAATATAATATTGATACGTACAAAACATTAAGTAAAGATTATAAAATTGCGATGATTGCTGACCTCCACTATCCTACTTCTACAAATAAGAAAGACCTTAATCGATTGGTAAATCGAATTGCAGATGAGAAACCAGATTTTGTCATGTTGTGTGGTGATATTATTGATGAGAATACAGATTCACAAGAAAGAATCGAAACATTTGAAACACTAGGAAAACTATCAAAATTATCACAAGTATTCTATGTTTACGGAAATCACGACACTGGTAAACACTCATTTTATAATCGTATTCCTAGTAATAAGTTAGAATCGCTTATTGAGAATTATGGTATTCATGTTTTAAACGATGAACAAACCCTATTAAATGATGAAATATCAATTATAGGTAGAAAAGATTATAGTTTACATCAACGACGTGACATAAAATCTTTTGAGACAAATACTGATACTTATAACATTGTAATTGATCATCAACCTAAAAACCTAGAAGATTGCTCACAAAGTAACATTGATTTACATCTATCTGGTCATACGCATGCTGGTCAAATATTCCCTCTTTATTATATCTATGAACTACTTAATATAAACGAACTCAACTATGGTCAAAAATATATCAATCTTATGTCAGCTATCAATACATCAGGCGTATCTGGATGGGGCTTTCCTATCCGAACTGAGCACCATAGTGAATTTGTTATTGTCAATATACTATAAAATTGATAATAATATTATACTATTTTTACAAACTTCACTCATACTCTCTATGCACCAGAGTTCAATTTACATTGAACTCTTTTTATTTTGGATTTGCAAAAATAACTCCTTGATATCTTTTAGACAATTCATTTAATGTTAATTTCTCTGTATGTAATGAATGTTTCCATTGGAAACATCAATGCTTACAATTGGACTTTCCATACAATACTTCCTTTCATTAAACAGTAGAGATAACTTCCAAATTTCTGCTCCATATTGTTTCGTTTTACATACTGACTTGATTCAATTACCGTCTTTTTAGATATAAGCTTATTCATAAACAGAAATAGGAAGAATGACGTTTTT